>URKL01000057.1 GCA_900548485.1 uncultured Succinatimonas sp. | reverse complement strand
TATTTTACTGACAGCATATGGCGACGGTCGTAAACAGTATCAAAATCAAAAGCCATACTCATTATCCTCAGTGATAATTTTGCAAGAAGCAGGAGCTTTTTGGTTTTTATCTAAGATGAGTTCTCCTATAGATTTTACTCTAATGATTCCTGAAGTAGGATTTTTGACTGAGGTCATAGGGCTTGTAACTGTTGCATTGATATTATCGCAGTATTCAAAAGCTAAATTGGCATCTTCAGTAAAAGTACAATTATCTAATGTTAGATCGTGGGCATAACATAAAGGCTGAGAACCTGATATTTTGCAATTGATTAGATGTAAATTACGTGAATGCCAACCTAAATACTCGCCATCAATGACTGAGTCAATTACAGTTATATTTTCAGACTCCCAAAATGCATCTTTGCTTAAAAGAGTACTATTGGTAATAGTAACGTTTTTACAGCCTTGAAATGAATAATTTCCTTGAAGATTTAAATTTTTGATGGAAATATTTTTACTATTCATAAAAATATAATCACCATTATGGACTTCACAATTATCAATAACAATGTTTTCACAATCCCAAAGGGTTTCCAATGCATTAGTTAACTTTATATTTCTTAAAGTTAAGTTTTGCATTTTGCGGAACATCTTTGGTGCTTTGACTAAGGTATCTTGCATTAAAAGATTGCGTGAATACCATAAGGCAGCACGAGCGGTTTCTTCAAAAATACAATTTTTAATATTGAAGATATCTACATGCCAAAATGGGTATTTACCTTTAAAACAGGAATTGTAAGCATTGATATTAGAGCATTCTTTAAGAGCTGACTCACCTAAATTTATAGTTACATTTTCTAAGGTGAGGTCGTGGCTATTAAAAAGCGGTCTTTCACCGCTAAAAGAGGTATGTTCGATTTTATTCATAAAAGACCTTTTGACAGTGTCTCTGTCAAATATAGAGATAATAGGCATAGCCTATTATTATGCAAGGCTTTTATGTAAATGCAATTATAGAAGTCGATAATGTTTTTTACCTACGAGCATGTATTTCTCGGTTTATAGCACTAGCTTTATCTCCCTTTTTTAAAATGATCATTACAGCACCAGATCCTCCTTTCCATTGGGGAGCTGAATGAAATGCTAGGACTTCTGGAATTTGGCGTAACCAATGAGCTACATAACTTTTAATTAAAGCTTTTTCTTTTTGGCGTTCACCCTTACCATGAATAATGAGTACACATCTAAACTCCTGCTCTTTAGCAAAAGAGATGAAATTCATAACTGTTTGATAAGCTTTTTCTATAGTTTTACCATGTAGATCAATAAAATCGGCTTCATGATATTCGCCTGAACGCAGTCTGGCGATCACAAAAGGTTGTACTCCTGGTTTCCTATATTCTAAGATATCGTTAGGGCCGACCATAGGTACAAAAGCAGAAGATGCGCCTTCTGCTTCTTTTTCAGGAAGGCGACTTGCGGCCTCACGTCGAATTTTAGAGGTGGCTTTATCTAAAATAGCGGTTTTTGTTTCAATTGTATCTTGCTCTATAGGTACAATATCAGAGATTTCCTGATAAAAAGATTTTTTATCGGATTCCTGAGCATCAGCTTTTTCTTTTAGTAATGCTAAAAAAGATTCTTTTGGCATAATGTAAATCATCGTCAATGTGAATGTATTTACATTTTATCAAAAATAAGAGCTTGTATCAGCGAAGTATTTTGAAGGAAAAATAACGCCACAGATGGCGTTATTTGGAATTTTAGATAAGACGAATTAAGGATAATACTAATTTAGCGCTATTTTCAGAGGCTAAAGGTAAAAATTCTTCAAAAGTTAAAGGCTTGCCCTCGCAAGCACCATCAGAAACTGCTCTTATTATAAGAAAGGGAATGTTAAAATCACTGGCAACTTGGGCAATTGCAGCTCCTTCCATTTCTGTGACCATTGCTCCAGTAAATGTTTGGCATAGTTCTTTTTTCTTATCTTCAGAACTTATAAATTGATCTCCTGAAAGAACAATTCCTTTTTTAACGCGGGCTCTTAAGCTAGGTACATTGGCAGCGGCAATTTCAGCTTTTGCAATTAGTTCTGGACTTGACTTGAAATAAAGCTCATGGCCGGCCATTTGTCCTTTTTGATAACCAAAGATGGTTAAGTCTGCATCATGGTAGGCTGCACTAGTTGAAAATATAGTATCACCTAATTTGAGGTCAGGATTTAAAGCTCCTGCTGAACCAGAATTTATGATGACATTTACTTTAAATGTGTTAATTAAAATTGCTGTTACACAAGCTGCGCTAACCTTACCAATACCGCTTCTGGCGATTACTACTTCATGATCTTCTAATAAACCTTTGTAATAATGGCTATTTCCTAAAATTTGCTCTTGGCAATTTTCTAGTTTATCAATAAGTTTTTCCGCTTCAGGGTCCATTGCACAAATTATACCAATGGTCATAATTTTTATATTATTCCTTGTAATAAGTTAACATGGTCTTTCTGCATTAAGTTTAGTTCAACCTTATTTAACAGAAAATCATTTTTTTGTAGTTTAGATAAAATCTTTTAGAAATTATGCAAAAAATATAAATTGCTTGCAATCTAATCTCAAGTCATGTTTTTATACTTAATTAAATAAAAGCATTTTTTTTTAGATTTTAAGTAAATTTTATACATGTATTATTTGGATTTTACATAAAAACTTCTTAATAAACAGGGAAATTTTTGTTAAAAATTTGTTGCCTAATATGTGCGCTAGGCTTTATTTTTAGACTTGTATATTGTCAGGATTTGAACTGGATCTCAAAAAACTGTTTTCGTTATATAAAGAAAAAATTTTTCCTATCATAATTTACACATAGAGAAGGCAAATTGTTTATTAAATTATATAAGAGGTGGAGAAGTGGAAAACGCCCGTGATGTAGCAAAACAAACTATGGCTTTGGTACTTGCTGGAGGTCGTGGCAGTCGTTTGAAGGATTTGACTGACTCCCGTGCTAAGCCCTCTGTTTACTTTGGCGGTAAATATAGAATTATCGACTTCGCTCTGTCTAACTGCGTAAACTCTGGTATTACTGGAATTGGTGTTGTAACCCAGTATAAGTCTCACAGTTTATTACGTCATTTACAGTCTGCATGGTCTTTCTTACGCAATCAGTTTAATGAGTATATTGATTTGTTACCGGCTTCTCAGCGTATTGATGAGGAACATTGGTATCAAGGTACTGCTGATGCTGTTTACCAAAATATTGATATTATTAAAGATCACCAGCCTAAGTACATTTTGATTTTAGCAGGTGACCATATCTATAAGATGGACTATGCTGAAATGATCCTAGATCATATTCGTATGGGTTCACCTTTAACTGTTGCTTGTATTCCGGTTGAGAGATCAAAGGCCACTGCTTTTGGTGTTATGAAGATTGATCAGGATAATCTGATCACTGACTTCATGGAGAAGCCTCAGGATCCGCCACCTATGCCAGGTGATGATACTAAGAGCTTGGCTTCTATGGGTATTTATGTCTTTGATGCTGATTATCTATATGATATTCTGCAAAAAGATTCTCAGAACCCGAATTCTCATCGTGACTTCGGTATGGATATTATTCCTGCCTTAGTAAAAGAGCATAAGGCTCATGCTCATAACTTTGCTAAGTCTTGTATCCGTAATCGTGGTGATAAGAGCTTAGTTTACTGGCGTGATGTTGGTACTATTGATGCTTACTGGGAAGCTAATATGGATATTGCTTCTATTGAGCCTCAATTGGATGTTTATGATTTTGATTGGCCAATTTGGACTTATCAGCCACAAAATCCTCCGGCTAAGTTTGTACAGGATATCAATGGGACTTCTACTATTGTAAGAAATTCTGTTTGTTCATCAGGTTGCATTATTTCTGGTTCTTCTGTAAATCAGTCAGTATTGTTCCATTCTGTACGTGTACATTCAAATTGCTTCTTGTCTGAGTCTGTAATTTGTCCGTTCTGCATTATTCACCGTGGCTGTCGTTTAACTAAGGTCATCTTAGATCGTGGCGTTGAGTTGCCGCGTAATTTGATTGTTGGTGAAAACCCTGAGCTTGATGCAAAACGTTTCTACCGTTCAGAAGGTGGTGTAACCTTGATCACCAAGGCTATGTTAGAGCGTTTGAAGAAGGATGAACCACAGCTTTTTGAGGACTATGATAATTATCGTGCAGCCTTTATTCCTTCGCACTAATTACTAATTTTTTAAGAACTATAGCAATTGCCTCTTAGACTTTTTAGTTTAAGAGGCATTTTATTTTTGAGCTTTTATGCGTTTTACGCCAGAGGTAGACTTTTTGCGTGCATAATTTTGATACAATAGGCAAATTTTTCTTTTAGATGATCTAGGTTATGCAAATAGAAAAAAATCAGCAAGAAAGCACTCTTACTAGTGCCGATCCTTCATTTGATGATATTCGTCCTTGTACTGATGCAGAGGTACAAGCTGAGCTTAATAAAATAGCTAAGGACGATACTGTAGTTGATAGCATTTTAAAATTTCGCTATCCCATAATGTCTAAGCATTTGGCTTTTATTTTAAAGCCTGTGGTAAAAGCAGTTTTAAAAAATAAGCTTTCTAAATTTAAAACTGTAGAGCAATTTCAGCGTCAAGTAGCAGAGTATATGAATCATGTCATATCTACTACCACTGATGGTTTAGAGCTTGTTGGATTTGATAAGCTTGATCCTAAAGAAGGATATTTGTTTATCTCAAATCACCGAGATATTGCTTTAGATCCTGCTTTTATTGATATTGCTTTATATCGTCGTAATTTAGATACAGTGCGTATTGCTATAGGTGACAATCTTTTAAGATTGCCAGCAGCTACATCGCTTATGCGTTTAAATAAGAGTTTTATTGTCAAAAGATCAGTAGTCTCTCCTCGTGACAAACTTAAAGCTTTAAATCATCTTTCTTCTTATATAGGATTATCTATTAAAGAAGGTCATTCCGTCTGGATTGCCGAGCGTGAAGGCCGTGCTAAAGATGGTGATGATAAGGCTGAAAGTGCAGTTATGAAGATGTTAGGCCTTTATGGTAGACAATTAAAAATGCCCTTTTCTGATTATATGAAGAGTTTAAAAATTGTCCCTGTGGCTATAACTTATGAATTTGATCCTAATGATTTGGCAAAAGCGAGAGAGCTTGATATCCGTGAGAAGAATAATGGTGCTTATACTAAGGATAAGTATGAGGATATTGAGACCATTACTCGTGGTATTCGCGATTATAAGGGAAGGGTGAAATTAGTCTGTGGAGAACCTTTAGTTTCTGGTTTTGAAACAGCTGAGGAACTGTGTGAGCTTATTGATAATTTTATTTACAACAACTATGAAATGTACCCTAGCTCTTTGATTTCAGCAGGCGTCACTGATAATATAAGTGCTGAAGATAAGAAGAAGTTTGAACAGAGATTGCAGACTTATCCTGAATCTTTGCGTGAACGTATTTGTGCTATGTATGCAAAGCCCTATTTCAATAAAGTAAATAGAGTAGAATAAAAAATATTGAGGTTTTGTGTATGTTTCATCCTATCTACAATGCAAATGGTCGGATATCAATATTTCGTTTGGTATGTCTTGTAATTATTGCAGCTTGTATGCTGGTTTATGGTTTTTTATTGTTAGTTGAACCCAATAAAAGCATAGATCAAAAGGCAGATAGGGATGAGTTAGTACAAAATGGGAATAACCAAGTGCAAGAAAAGGATCAAGATCCTTTAACAGAGGTTATTTTTGAACTTCAAAATGTTGCTTCTTATTTGTCTTCATGTGGCATTATAAATCAAGGGTTTGAAGGGTGTGAGATAGATTTTTCAAAAAATATTTCTGATAAATTTTTGACCTTTATTGATCTTGCTGAAGATGGTTATTCATTAGAACTTAAATCTAAAACCACTCAACATTGTTCCTTGATCTTAGTGATGAATGATGAATTTAGAGCTTATGATGAGAACGGCAAATTTGCTGCAGATTGTCTTAATGTTTTAGATACAAATAAAGCTAAGTCAATAGCTCATGATTATGAGACTATGCAAGGTCAACCAGCACCATCAGGCTTTGCTCCCGTTTTTACACAAACTGCTGACAATATAAAAATAAATCATACGTTATAGTTTTATAGGTATGATTTAATAAAGGAAACATTATGAAAATTTCGCGTAATACAGTAGCTACTATCAGCTATACCGTAACTGAAACTGATGGTAAGGTTGTAGGAAGAACCCAACCTGGAGAGCCTGTAGAGGCTTTAATTGGTCATGGCTATTTAGTTAAAGGTTTAGAGTTAGCCTTAGATGGTCATGAGAAAGGCGATGAATTTGCTATTACTTTAAATCCTAAAGATGCTTACGGTGAGATCAACGAAGCTATGATTCAGACTATTGATCGTAGCTTATTTGGTGATTTTGACGTTCAAGTTGGTAATGTTTTTGAAGCAGATTCTAATCATGGTCCTATGGCTGTGGTTGTTAAAGAGATCAAGGACGATAAAGTTATTGTAGATGGTAATCATCCTTTAGCTGGTAAAGTTTTAAACTTTTTAATTGTTGTTGATGACGTGCGTGAGGCTACTGAAGAAGAAATTGCTCATGGACATGTTCATCATGGTGGCAAGTGCCCAACTGAACAACATGAACACGGCTGTTGTTGTCATCATCACGGCGATGAAGAGGGTGAACACCATTGCTGTCACCATCATCACGATGATGAAGAGGGTGAACACCATTGTTGCCACCATCACGATGGTGAGGAAGGCGAGCATCACTGCTGCCACCATCATAAGCATTAAGAATTTTAAGCTAATAAGCGGACAGGTCTCAGACTTGTCCGTTATTTTCTGAATATATATATGAAATTTATTGTTCGTCTTTTTCCAGAAATCTCCATTAAAAGCAAGCCAGTTCGTACTCGTTTAATTAAGCTTGTAAGACAAAATATTGGTAATGTTGCCAAACACCATAATTTACAGGTTAGTGCTATCTGTGAATGGGATAAAATTCTTGTTACCTTCCCAACAGAAGGCCAAGATGAAAATGTTATAAGAGATCTTGCAATTAAAGAGTTAAAACGCATTCCAGGAATCCACTCCTTTATGGAGGTTAGGGAGTTTGTATTTACCTCTTTAGATAATCTTTTTGATACAGTAAAGGATATATGTGGTCATGAGATTATAGGTCATACCTTTGCTGTGAGAATTAAACGTCGTGGTAATCACGATTTTAATTCTCAGCAGGCTGAACGCATAATTGGTGGAAAGTTTAAAGCTACCTATCCAAATAAGGGTGTGTGTTTAGATAATCCTGAGGTCACTATTCATATTGAGATTGAGCATGATCGTGCTTATATTTCAGGTGAACGTATTTATGGTTTAGGAGGTTATCCGGTAGGCTCTCAAGGATCGGTGTTATCTTTAATCTCTGGTGGCTTTGATAGTGGTGTTTCCACTTATAAAGTTATTCACCGTGGCTGTAAAGTCAATTACTTGTTTTTTAACATGGGCGGTACTGCCCATGAATTAGGTGTAAAGCAGGAAAGTTATTTTATTTGGAATCGCTTTGCCTGTTCGCATCGTGTGCGCTTTATTACCGTACCTTTTGAAGAGACTATTGGTCAAATTTTAGAGAAGACCCATCATGGAGTGCGTGGCGTAATTTTAAAGCGCATGATGATGCGTGTCGGCTCTATTTTGGCTAAAAAGTTTAAGTGTGAGGCCTTAGTTACCGGTGAAAGTTTAGGTCAGGTTTCATCTCAGACTTTAAGAAATCTCACGCATATTGATGATGTTTGTGATGTCTTACTCATGCGTCCTTTGATTACCTCAGATAAACAAGAAATTGTTGATGAGTCACGAGAAATTGGTACTATTGGTTTTGCTGAGACTATGCCTGAATACTGTGGAGTAATCTCTGATCATCCTAATGTTTGTCCTGAAAAAGAATTTGTTCAGGAAGAAGAAGCTAAGATGGATGTTGATGGTTTAGTACAAAAAGCTGTTGATAGTGCTGTAGCTATTGATATTCAAGATATTCCTGAGGACGCAAATCGTCTTAAGACCGAGGTTGAAGAGGTAGATACTCTAAGAGCTGGTGAGGTTGTAGTTGACGTACGTGCTCCTGATGATGTAGAAAAGTCTCCACTACAAATTGATGATCATGAGGTAGTTATTATGCCTTTTTATCGTACCAAGTCTGATTTTGGTACTTTAGATATGCATAAGACCTATGCTCTGTATTGCGATCAGGGAGTGATGAGTTTAATGCAAGCTCGTCAACTTAAAGAAATGGGACATCATAACGTAAGAGTTTATCGTCCTAAAATTTAAAAATATGGCCAGCTTTAAGCTGGCCGTATTTTTAACTAAGTTTATTAGTCGTCTAAAAGCATGCCACTTGCTACTTGTTGCATGCATTCCTCACCTTGCAACTCTTTGAGAATAGCTAAAGCAAAAGCTATCGCAAAAGCAGGTCCTTTAGCGGTGATAATTAAATGATCATCGGAAACTTCTACATCTTTATTTGTACAGTTCTTTATATTATCAACACATCCAGGATAGCCTGTTGCCTTTTCATCAACAATGATTCCATGATGAGCTAGAACAAAGCCTGGTGCTGCACAAATTGCAGCTATGAGGAGTTTTTCTTGTTTTTGCTTTTTAAGCATTGATATTAGAAGATCGCAATCTCGACAATTTGTAGAACCAGGCATTCCTCCCGGAACAGCAATAACGTCGTACTTGTCTTTACAATCAGCAATATTTTTATCACAAACTACAGTAGTACCATGAGCTAAACTGACAGTACAGCCTTCGGATGTTATAGCTGCTTTGGTAACAGCTATTTTCCCGCGTGAGAGTACGTCAGTGATAGCTGTGACTTCTATATCTTCAGAGCCATTTGCATAAACAACTAAAGCTTTTTTCATATTTATTCCTTATCAAGCATTTTTTTAATTATAGTGGTAACTGTGTTTTTTAATCTTGATTATCACAACAAAAATAACGCGTTGAATTTAAGATATTTTAAATTAGGCTAACTAAAAATATTTTTTAGGTAGCAATTTTTATCAAATTTTGGATACACAAAATCTCGTACTTAAGTTTAAGGATGTAGTGGGATGATTAGAAAAATTTCATTTTTCTAATCCGGTGTATTCTGCTGTTCTATATATTGCTTAATAATAAAAATAGGTTAACCTTCACAACTACCAGCAAAATAAGAAAGAGAAAGGATGACAATCTTTTTAAAGATAAATCCCAAGAATACGAGCAGGAAGTGTCCAAAATGCGGA
>URKL01000056.1 GCA_900548485.1 uncultured Succinatimonas sp. | reverse complement strand
ATCAGGAACGTGAGAATATGAAAGAAGAAGACCCCGACATTTGTAAAAAAATATCACTCATAAAAAATTTTAAGGTTAGACTTGAGATGTTTTGAGAAATTATTGAAGAATAAATTGTATTTTCAAAACATATATAGGTTTTGAAAATACAATTATATTAACAAAAATGCCCCCAATATCGAGGGCATTTTTTAATCATAGATTAGCCAACAAATACACGCGCATTACGGAATAAGCGTACCCAAGGACTATCCTCACGCCAAGAATCAGGATGCCAAGAGTTACAGATTGCACGCATTACACGCTCAGGATGAGGCATCATAACGGTGAAACGTCCATCAGGAGTAGTTACAGAAGTAATACCCTCAGGAGAACCATTAGGATTTAGTGGATATACCTCAGTAGGTTTACCGTTGTGATCGACATAACGAGCTGCAACTAAGTTAGCATTCTTTAAAGCCTGTAACTGGGCATCACTCTTAAACTCAGCTCTACCCTCACCATGAGATACCACAATCGGCATCATAGAACCTTGCATATTAGCAAAAAGGATAGATGGGCTTTGAGTAATCTCTACTTCCACAAAACGAGCCTCAAAGCGCTCTGACTTATTAGTTACAAAGCGAGGCCAATTCTCTGCACCAGGAATCAAACTGCTTAAAGTTGACATCATCTGGCAACCGTTACAAACACCTAAAGCAAAGGTATCTTTACGATTGAAGAAACGAGCAAACTCATCAAAAGCTTTAGAGTTAAAGAGCACTGACTTAGCCCAACCCTCACCTGCACCTAAAACGTCACCATAAGAGAAGCCTCCACAAGCGGCAAAACCCTTAAAGTCATCTAACTTAACAGCGCCTGAAAGAATATCGCTCATATGCACATCAATACAATTAAAGCCGGCACGGTTAAAGGCTGCAGCCATTTCGCTTTGAGAGTTAACACCCTGCTCACGTAAAATAGCAATCTTAGGATTGATACCGCTTGAAATATATGGTGCGGCTACATCCTCATTTAAGTCATAGCTTAAGTTTACAAATAAGCCCTTATCATCAGATTCCTGCTTAGACTCAAACTCTTGACGTGCACACTCAGGGTTATCACGCAACTTTTGCATCTGATAGGTAGTCTCAGCCCAAATGGTTCTGAAGTAGCTACGCTCTTCATTGACAACATCAATTCCATCACGGCTAAAGACAATACGATCATCATCTCTTAAAGAGCCAATGTCAAAAGAACAATTAGCTAAGCCATGGCCTGAGAGGATATTCAAGACAGTCTCAACATCCTCCGTCAAAACCTGCATGACTACACCAGGTTCTTCAGCAAAGAGAACTCCTAAATCACAACCACCTAAGACATCCATCTTGACGTCAACACCAGTATGACCGGCAAAAGCCATTTCACAGATAGTGGTAAATAAACCGCCATCGGAAATATCATGATAAGCTAAAATCTTATTATTACGATTTAAGAATTGTACAGCATCAAACAGGCCTTTAAGTCTTATCGGATGATCTAAGTTAGCACACTTATTTCCTAATTGACGATAAACCTGAGCTAAAGCAGAACCACCTAAACGGTTCTGTCTTTCACCTAAATCAACATAGATTAAAGAAGTCTGGCCCTTATCAGTACGTAATTGCGGAGTTAAGGTACGTCTTACATCCTCAACACGAGCAAAAGCAGTAACAATTAAAGACATAGGGGCAGTTACTGTACGAGTCTTACCGTCCTGCTCCCAAGTAGTCTTCATGGACATGGAGTCTTTACCTACAGGAACAGTTATACCCAACTCAGGACAAATCTCCATACCTAAGGTACGTACTGCCTCAAATAAACCTGCATCCTCACCTGGGTGACCATTAGGAGCCATCCAGTTTGCAGATAACTTGACACGATTTAACTCACCGATATCAGCGGCGGCAATATTAGTTACAGCCTCAGCTACAGCCAAACGTACAGAAGCGCCATGATCTAATAAAGCAACAGGGGTTCTCTCACCCATAGCACCGGCTTCACCATGATAACTATCATAAGAAGCAGCAGTAACAGCAACATCAGATACCGGAACCTGCCAAGGACCTACCATCTGATCACGGGCAACAGAGCCTGTAACAGAACGATCACCAATGGTAATTAAGAAGGTCTTTTCAGCTACAGACGGCAAACGTAAAACGCGCTCACAAGCATCCTTAACACTAATACCCTCTGCATTAAATTCAGGAGAATTCTGAGTTGCACTAACAACTTTCTTATGTACACGCGGAGGTTTACCTAAGAGGATATCTAAAGGTAAATCGATAGGATTATTACCAAAGTAAGGATCTTCTAAAACAACACGTCTTTCAGCAGTAGCTTCACCGATTACAGCATATTGAGCACGCTCACGCTTACAGAAAGCCTCAAAGACATCAAAACGCTCTGGCATTACAGCTAAAACATAACGTTCCTGAGACTCATTACACCAAATCTGTAAAGGAGTCATTCCCGGCTCATCATTAGGAATAGCACGTAAGTTGAAACGTCCACCGACGCCACCATCAGAAACTAATTCAGGCATTGCGTTAGACAAGCCACCTGCACCAACATCATGAATAAACATGATAGGATTCTTATCGCCTAACTCCCAGCAAGCATCAATAACCTCTTGGCAACGACGTTGCATCTCAGGGTTACCACGCTGAACAGAGGCAAAGTCTAAATCTGCAGAGGAAGCACCAGAATTCATAGATGAGGCTGCACCACCACCTAAGCCGATGTTCATGGCAGGACCGCCTAAAACGATAAGTTTTGCACCTGGATCGATATGATCTTTGTTAATGTGTTGACGGCGGATATTACCCCAACCACCAGCAAGCATAATCGGCTTGTGGTAACCACGGACTTCACGACCATTGAAAGAACAAACTTCTTCCTCATAGGTACGGAAATATCCACAGAGATTAGGACGACCAAACTCATTGTTGAAGCTAGCAGCACCTAACGGACCTTCAATCATAATCTGCAAAGCAGAAGCTAAACGATCAGGTTTACCAAAGTCTTGCTCCCAAGGTCTGATAGCATCAGGGATACGTAAGTTAGAAACTGTAAAACCGCAAACACCAGCTTTAGGACGAGAACCTACACCAGTTGCACCCTCATCACGGATTTCACCACCTGAACCTGTGGCAGCACCTGGGAACGGAGAGATGGCAGTTGGATGGTTGTGAGTCTCAACCTTCATCAAAATCGGCATGTCTTCTTCATGATAAGCCCATTGATGATCTGGATTAGGATAGAAACGACCGGCTTTAGAACCTTCCATAACAGCCGCATTATCTTTATAAGCAGATAATACATACTCAGGATGAGTCTTATAGGTATTGCGAATCATACCAAAGAGAGAGTTTTCCTCGTTCTTACCATCAATTTCCCAAGCGGCATTGAAAACCTTATGACGGCAGTGCTCAGAATTCATCTGAGCAAACATATAAAGTTCAATATCAGTAGGATCACGGCCTAAATCTTTGAAGCTATCTAATAGATATTCCATCTCAGGCTCAGATAAGGCTAAACCCAAATTAACATTAGCCTCCTTTAAAGCCTCCATACCGCCTGTAGTTAAAGCTACAGTGTTATAAGGCTTAGGGGTCTGTCTTTCAAATAAAGCTACGCCTGCATCAATGCTATCAAAAACATTTTCCATCATGCGATCATAAATGTAAGAGGTGATGCACTGACGTTCTGCTTGAGAAAAAGAACCTGAAGTTGCAACAATATGCCAAGCAATACCACGCTCGACTCTTCTAATCTTAGTTAAGCCACAATTATGGGCAATATCGGTAGCCTTAGAAGACCACGGAGAAATGGTTCCGACACGGGGTACGACGAAGAATAAATCACCATCCTCGTTAACACTTGCAGAAGAAGGTCCATAGCTTAGAATTTTTTCTAAAACTACCTTCTCCTCAGCAGTTAAATCAGCTTCAACATCAACAAGATGGATGAAGTTAGCACAGATAGATTTAACCTTGATGCCTTCAGACTCAAAGGCTTGAAGTAATTTCTCAATTCGGAACGATGAAACGGCCGACGAACCACGCATGATAATCATAGATAGGAATCCTGCTCATTCAATGCAAATATGAAAGGTGTGCCTTACGGCTAGAATGGCTGTATTTTACCATAAATGCAATAAAACACGGCGTTTTAAGCATCAAGTGGACAATACTTTTAATAATTTTTTCGTCTATCAAAGTAAAAATTACGCAAAATTAACAAGTATTTTTAACAAAATTAAAATTTCAGTCGCATAATGGATAGGTATAAGTAAACATAAGTTGCTATAATCGATAGGCTAGATCTAGGAGATAATAATGAAACGTTCAGCCTCAAAGCTAAAAACCCATTCTGCTGTGAATAGAACCCGCAGACGTAGAATTTTTATGAAAAATGCTAAAGCCCGCTTACAATCTCGTCGTGAAGTGTTCTTTGTACAAGAGAGTGATTAGTGCATATAGGCAAGACCATCAAAAATAAGGTCTTGCATTTTAATCTTACAATCTCTCAAAAATTCTCCCTTTTCCCTAAAAATAATCTAATCTTCTTGCTAAAAAATTAGCTTTATTTTTTAAAACTAAATAAATAACAAACCCCAGGAAGCTTATTCAAACTAAACTGGGGCTTTGGTAATATTTTTTAACTTACAATAAGATATTACTTCTTATTAGGTCGAGCAATAGCCTTACCTGCTGTACGCTTAGGCTTCTTAGTATCTGCAGAGGTCTTTTTAGGACGATGTGAAAGAACTAAACCTGTGCCCTCGCGCTGAGCTTTGGCAATAGCTTTTTTCTCTGCATTAACGGCACGCTTGTCAGATCTCTCCCACATACGCTCATTACTCTTTTGACGACGCTCTTCACGCATTTGTGATTGCGTTTGACGTTTCTGTGCCGGCTTTTCGTTAGCATAAGGGTTCTCGCCCTCTCTAAAGTCAACAATTACCGGTGTACCCATAATATTTAAGGCCTTGCGGTAACAATTGATAATATAACGCTTATAAGCATCAGGCACTTTAGAAACTTTATTGCCGTGAATGATAATGCGAGGAGGATTATAACCACCTGCATGCGCAAACTTCATCTTAATACGACGTCCGCCAGAAATAGGAGGCTCATGCTCAGCCACAGCTGCACGTAAAATACGATTTAAAGTTGAAGAGGAGTGGCGATTGGTAGCAGAAATATAAGCCTCATCAATAGAGTCAAAAAGATTGCCTACACCTGTACCATGCAAAGCAGAAATAAAATGCACGCGCGCAAAATCAACAAAGCCTAAACGCTGATTGAGCTCCATGCGAATTTCATCTTTAATGCTTGTATCTAAGCCATCCCATTTATTTACTGCAATGACTAAACTTCTACCTGAATCGATAATAAAGCCTAATAAAGACAAATCCTGATCACTAATATGAGCACGAGCATCAATAACTAATAAGGCAACGTTACAGTCTTCAATAGCTTTTAAAGTTTTAACTATAGAGAACTTCTCTACAGCCTCTGAAACCTTACGACGCTTACGAACACCTGCAGTATCAATGACAATATATTTCTTATCATTACGTTCAAGAGGAATATAGATCGAATCACGAGTGGTACCTGGAAAATCAGCAACAATTACACGATCCTCTCCTAAGAGACGATTAGTTAAAGTAGACTTTCCTACATTTGGTTTACCAACAATCGCAAACTTGATGGGTAAATCAGAAAAAGGAACTACAGGTCGCTCTAAAGGCAACTCAATAGGTGTACCATCAGGATTTTGTCCATGTTGACGAGCTCTTTGCTCTTGACGGAAGGCATGCCAATCAAAGCCACCGCCCTCTTTATCAGCAGGAACATTATCTAAAAATTCATAGCCCTTCTCCCAAATTTCTCCTTCTGAAAGCTCTTCTTCTGGAGGTAAATCTGAGTCTAAAGGGCCCTCTTCTCTTAAAAGAGGTGCTACCACCTCTTCAAGAAGAATACTTACACCTCTACCATGAACAACTGCAGTTTGATAGACTTCGCCTAAACCTAAAGCATAAAACTCAGCGCCAGCAGTCTCAGGATCAAGTCCATCAATCTTATTAGCGACAACCGCACATTTTTTTCCAGCACGGCGAATGTAGTCAGCTACGCTATAATCACCTGGCATAATACCAGCACGAGCATCGACTAAGAATAAAACTAGATCGCACTCATCAATTGCTTGCAGTGCTTGGGAGGTCATACGTGAAGTAAGTTCCTGAGGTTGTTCTACATTATCCTCAGCGATACCACCTGTATCGATAACAACATATTCACGACCATCATATAAGGCTCGACCATATTTACGATCGCGGGTAAGTCCTGGAAAGTCCGCTACTAGAGCATCTCTAGTCTTGGTCAGTCGATTAAATAAGGTAGATTTACCAACATTAGGGCAACCTACCAAAGCTACTACTTTCATCTTAATCCTTGTAAGTGGGCTTACACAAAAGATGGGGTAGCAAACCTACCCCAAAAAAGAAATGATTTTAAATAAACTTAGAATTATATACCAAAACTAGAGGATTTTTCGTCAGCATTCTCCTCTGTTTGCATCTGTGGCGCAGGAAGATCTTCTTGAGATGAAGTATTTTGCTCATCTAGATCTGATTTAACTCCTGGCATAATTCCAAATCCAGATAACTCCTGACGCTTGCGCTCTTCATAAGCTTGACGTTGTTTTTCATATTCAGCTTTTTGACGTTCATACTCAGCTTTTCGACGATTGTATTCAGCTAACTGCGCCTCAGCTTGGCGTTGACGAGCTTCAATTTGATTAACAATATTGACAGCCTGTCGACGGCGTGCATTTAATTGCTCTTGCGTTAAACCTAAACTGATATTATTAAGACCATTATCAGGAACCTTAACTAAGGCTTTGCCTGCATTAAGCTCATTTTGAGCTAAAAGCGCTTTGGCACTAGCTTGACCATTAGGATCGTAACGAACTAGCTCTAAAGAACCATCGGCATAAAATACTAAAAGATTACCATTTACAACTAATGGTGCCGTCATTAAAGCTGAACTATCCAAATCATACATGCTCTCAATAGTTCCTGTAGTGAGATTGATAAAATATAAATATCCCTCAAAATCACCCACAACTACATAATTACCATAGATTACCGGAGCACTTACATTACGATTTTTTAACTGATTATTTCCCCATAACTCAGTATTATCATAGCGATTGATACAGACAATTTGCCCATTATCCTCAGTGATAACAAAATGACTATCATCAAAACCTATAGACTTAGAGCTATGGTAGGGTAAACGATTGACGATTGTATTAGTATTGAAATCATAGGTAACAAAGCCTCCATTATAGGCGGTAATAAACATCTTACCATCTAATAGAAGAGGAGTTGCCGCTACATCTACCACACGCTGTAAAGCATTAGCCCCATAGCTCTCAGAGACTGTGATCTGATTTAAAGTCATGCCATTTTGTTGTGACAAAATGAAGACCTGCCCCATAGGGCCGCCTACTAAGACGTAATCATCTCCCACAGCTAAAGGCTCAGATTGTGCTCTTAGATGCAAACTATTGCTAGTATCACCTGAGCTCCATAATTTCTGCCCTGATAAGACATCATAAGCACTGACACATCCGGTGCTATCTAAAACAAAAAGCTTTGAGGAGGTCTGTGAAAATGTAGGAGCTGAAATAATTTCACAGCCAAGATAATCCTTCCATAAAAGCTTACCGTCACTAGCATTTAAAACATAAATGTAGCCATTTTCAGAACCTACAGCAACTTTTCCGGCATAAGCGCTAACTCCTCCTGATAAACGAGCAGAACGCTTATTATCATTTTCCTCTTCATTGCCTAGATCTGTTGTCCATAACTTATCGCCCTTATCTAAAGACAAAGCACTTACATCTCCGTCACGAGAAGCAATATACACAGTATTTCCTACAACTGAAGGGTGCATTTGAGAGAAGAAACTATCCACACCACCTGTTGAGGCTGACCATATATGCTGCAAACTGAAGCGATTATCAATCTCTGGGGCTTCAACTGGAGCTGCCACATCTTTATTAGCGCAACCTAAACACAACATTGCTAATAAAGGGGTAATCAAAAGCAATTTTGATTTTGTCATAGAGATCCACCTTATGTATTGTTAAAAGGCCGGTAAAAGCCGGCCTTAATACTAATGAAGTTGAACACCCTCAGCAATAAGCTGATTGTTATGTTCAGTGGCAGTCTTAAATGCCGGAGTATCGCCCTGAGCTATTACATCATCAAACTTCATCTGTAACAAAGGGTTTATAGGAGTTTTACGTTCAACACATAAATCTAAAGCCCTTTTATAAGCATCATGAGCTTTTTGTTTATCCCCTGAGGCTAAATAAATATCTCCACTAGTTTCAGCAATCTCAATTGCATAAGCATTAGAGTCAATGGAGTTTAAAATATTTTGAGCCTCGGCATATTTTTCAGTCTGAGCTAAAATTCTAGCTTGTACTAAAGATGCATTAGGAGCAACTAAATCACCACCATGAGTTGCAGCAAACCTAACATTAGCTAAAGCTTTATCATAATCGCCATGAGTCATTTGTACAGCACTTAAATCTAAAGCTAATAAGGCTCCATAAATATCTTCGTGCTCTTTTATAAAACCCTCAGCATCAGCTTGCGCTGTAGAATTATTCATAGCAAGCTTGGCTTGCAACTGATACAAAGCATAGGCTTGAGCTTGGGATTGCTCTAACTGATAGCTTTGATATTGACGATAACCTAAAAGGCCACCTAAGGCGATAACTACACCTATAGCAATGGGCTTCCAGTATTCACTCCACCATTTGCGGACAACTTGTTCTCTCTCGTGGTCGTCAGTTAATACGTCCATGGTTTTTCCTTTAATTTATAAACCTAAAATTTGTAAAATCTTTGCCGGAGCTTGTGCTAAATCACAAGAACACTGCTCAGTATCCTGATTTAATAGATCTTTAATAGTAACAGAATTTGTGGAAATTTCCTCAGATCCTAAAATTACAGCTACTTTAGCTTCTAACTTATCAGCACGTCTCAATTGACGCTTAAAATTACCCCCTCCACAGTGATTCATAATCCGCACATTAGGCATGTTATCGCGTAAGAACATGGCCACCTTTGCTTGATAGAGTTCACAGCCATCGCCAGCTCCTGCAATATAAACATCTACCATATTACGCTCTTTGATTTTTTCTAAGGTAGTAAGCAATAAAATTAAACGCTCCATACCTAAGCCAAAACCAACTGCCGGAGTACGCAATCAAAGGAGT
>URKL01000055.1 GCA_900548485.1 uncultured Succinatimonas sp. | reverse complement strand
CAGCGGCATCCGTACTACGCCTATTTCAATTATTAAACAATAACTTAAGTACGAGGTTTTGTGTGCCCAAAATTTGATAAACTAAAACAAACTCTGATTGACTTCCGCCCCTTGCTAAAGCAAGGGGATCCCTACAGCTTAGATTACTACCTAGCTTCAATGCTTTTTCAGTGATGACTCTTATAAAAAAATAAGGCAGTGATAAATGAATACCACTGCCTAAATCAAGCTAACCTAAAGATATAGGTTTTGCCGAGGACTATAGAGTTACACCATCTTTCCAAATCAAAAGCTCATGGAAGCCACGTTTTTCAGAAACGGTCTCTTTGCCAGAAGCTACAGCAATAATGTAGTCTAAAAGCTCTAAGGCCAATTCATCAAAATCACGACCATCCACAATGGAACCGGCGTTAAAATCAATCCAGTTACCACCTTTGCGTTTGTAAAGATCGCTATTAGTAGAAATCTTAACTGTCGGAACTACAGTTGCAAACGGAGTACCACGACCAGTTGAGAACAAGATAATATCCACACCAGCAGCTGCTAAGGCTGAACAGGAAACACCATCTGATCCAGGTCCTTGTAACAAATTCAAGCCCGAGATCTTAATACTGTCACCATATTTGATAACATCCATAACCTCGGCCTTACCACCCTTTTGTACGCAACCTAGGGACTTATCCTCTAAGGTAGTAATACCGCCGGCTTTGTTACCTGGGGATGGATTTTCAGAAACAGTTTCACCATGAGACTCAAAATAATGTTTAAAGTTATTGATAAGACTTACAGTCTTTTCAAAAACCTCTTCATTATGAGCACGATTCATAAGTAACTGCTCAGCACCAAACATTTCAGGGACCTCAGTCATTACAGAGGTACCACCTGCGGCTGTAACTAAATCGCTTACTCTACCAATTAAAGGATTGGCAGTAATTCCAGATAAACCATCTGAGCCACCACACTTAAGACCTATACGCAATTTGCTTAAAGGTACAGTGCTACGACGACACTCTTCAGCTTGAGCTAAACACTCATCAATTAAGTCATAACCTTTATCAAGCTCATCCTCAACATCCTGAGTATTTAAGAAATGTAAGCGCTTATCGTCTAAATCTAAATACTGCTTAAATACCTCAATATTAGTATTCTCACAACCTAGACCTAAGACTAAAACTGAACCTACATTTTGATGACGTGACAAAGCTGCTAAGACCTTACGAGTAGTCTCCTGATCTTCGCCCATCTGCGAGCAACCAAAAGGATGACATAAAGCTACAGCACCATCAACATGGGAGAAACTTGCCAGCTTTTCACGCGCATATTGCTCAAGCTCTCTGGCAATTTGGTTGACACAAAATACAGTTGGTATAATCCATAATTCATTACGAATACCAACCTTACCGTCCTCACGGACAAAGCCCTCAAAAGTACGTTCTACCTGCTTAAGCTCAGAGAGGGGTTGCTTATTATAGGTATAGCTACCCTCACCTGATAAGTTAGTACGAACATTATGAGTATGAACATGCTGACCTTTTTTGATATCTTCACGAGCTTTACCAATAGGGTATCCATATTTAATAATAGGATCTCCCTCTTTTAAATCGCAAAGCGCAAATTTATGGCCACGCGGAATATCGTCTACTACGGTAACAGCCCCTCTAGGCAAAGAAATTTCTGTGCCCTTAGGAATAGCTTCTAAAGCTACCGCAACGACGTCTTCATTATTAATGATAACAGCCTGCATTATGCGTGCTCCTGTAAATCAAGCATAGTAGCTTCAACACCATCAGAGATTACAGCATGGGTAAGTTTGGCAATTAATGCAGTTAAATCAACATCAGAGGATAAATCACGGCCCCAGAGATTGACATCAGATAAAACAGCCTTAACAGTTAATAAAGCTGTAGCCTCAGTCTTATTGTAAACAGACCAAGCTTTGCTTAAAGCTTCAACGGCGTAAACATCATCAACAAACTCGCCACTCTTACCACCAGCACGATTTACTACAACCGGAACGGTATTATTAGCATCTTTATAAAGAGCTATATAAGCTGCAAAGGCAAAACATAATTTAACTGGAAGCTTTCCTTTAGATCTTGCATCAAGAATAGTAGGTAAAACTCTAGCCTTAATCTTAGAAGTACAGTTCATCAAAATAGAAGCTAATTGATGATGCATAGACGGATCTAAGAAACGATTTACAACTGCATCAGCAAAAGTAGTTAACATCTGCTTATCTAAGTTAACAGCTGGGATAATCTCATCGTAAATAATAGAATGAGCAAAAGGACCGGTAACCTTATCAGTCATCATCTGATCAACAGTATCTAATCCCTTTAAAAAAGCGGCAGGTACATTTGAGGTATGAGTACCATTTAAAATTCTAACTTTGCGTAAACGATAAGGAGTAATATCAGAGGCAACAACTACATTAAGGCCAGCTTTTTCAAAAGGTAATAACTCAGAAACAGATTCCCCACCCTCAATTGCTAAGAAATGGAAAATCTCTCCGCAAGTCATCAGTTCATCAACATAACCTAATTTTTCTTCATATTCCTTTTGATTTGCAGTCGGGAAACCAGAAACTACACGGTCAACTAAGGTATTTAAGAAAGTACAATCTTCCTCAACATAAGCTTTAAACTCATCCTCTAAGCCCCAATCAGCAATATGTTGTAAAACAATTGCTTTAAGCTTATTACCATTATCATCTAATAGCTCGCAAGGCATAATAGTCATGCCACTTTGACAGGAACATTCTAAGCCTTTAAAAGATTTAAAACGCTCATATAAAAGAGCTGTTAATTTAGCCGGATAAGATGAAGGAGCGCTTTTACCTAAGCCATCTTCTTTTACATAAGCTACACCAGCTTCAGTGGTGTTAGAGAAAATAAACTGAATATTCTTATCACAAGCAGCTTCTTTAAGCTTAGCCCACTGCTCGTCATCATAAGGATTTAAACAATCAGCAATGGTATTTACAATATCAGTAATCTCGGTTTCCTTACCATCAACAATACCATGCAATATTGTGGTGTATAAGCCATCTTGTTTTTTTAGCTTAGGCTGAACACGTCCGCGTGGAGTCGGTTGTACAGCCAAAACACGACCATTAAAAAGATTCTGTTGGTTGAGTTTATAAAGCATCCAATCCAAAAATCCACGGAGGAAATTACCCTCACCAAACTGAATAGCTTTAATCGGTAACTCGCATTGTGCTTGCGGTTTTAATTCTAAATTTAAATTCTGCATTTTAGTGTGATCCTATGGATTGATAATTATATAAATAAATCCTTAGATCAAAATATTATTTGATCTAAGGAAGATTATACATATTTTTTATGCTTCAAAATTTATTTCTACTTTTAGCATTTCATTGCCATGAGCGGCAAAGTCAGCAAAAGCTTTAGCAGCATCGTTGAAGCTATAAGTATTGGTAATAACCTTCTCTAAAGGTACATCGCCACCTTTAACTAAATCAATAAGATTTAAGAAGTCTTGCTTTAAAGCATTACGAGAACCACAAACATGAAGCTCTTTTTTCTGTAATAAGGTGAAGTTGAAATCAAGATTCTTCTTGCCCACACCAATTAAGACTACACGTCCGGCAAAGGCACAAGCATCAATAGCGCTTTGGAAAGTTGCAGGTAAACCTACAGCTTCAATGCAAACATCAAAACCATGGCCATTGGTAACTTCCATGCACTTTTCAATAAAGTTAGCACCCTCGTTTAAAATAGTACCAGCAAAATTGAATTGCTCTTGAGCATAATCAAGTTTCTTCTTAGCAACATCAGCGATATAGACATTAGCGCCTTGAGATTTAGCTGCAACTGCAGCTAAAGTACCGATAGTACCGGCACCGATAACTAAAACATTTTCGCCTTTAGCACAGCGACCCTGAGTTACAGCACCATGATAACTAATGCAGAAAGGCTCAATAGCAGCTAAAACTTCTGGAGATAAGCCTTGTCCATCATAAATACGCTCAAAAGGCATAGTGATATATTCACTAAAAGCACCATCTCGCTGAGCACCTAAAGTTTCATTATGCTCACAGCAATTTACATGGCCTCTTTCACAGGAATAGCACTTACCGCAATTGAAATAAGGATTGCAGGTAACAACCATTCCCTCCTTTAAGCCATAAGCACTTGCATCACCATTTAATTTTTCAATGCGAGCTGAAAATTCATGTCCAGGAATTCTTGGATATGAGGCATAAGCGAAAGTACCCTTATAGGTTCCTAAATCAGAACCGCAAATACCGCCACGTAAGACCTTTAATAAAGCCTCGCCTTCTTTAGGCTCAGGCATAGGAGTTTCAATAATTTCTACTTTATTTGGCTCTGGAATAATAATGGTTTTCATATCTATTTTCCTCAAATTCTTTCACATTAGTAAATCAGGTTTACAAGGCCTGTTGAGAGTGATGGGATAAAGGTCAACAATAACAAGCAAATTACAAGCAAGATATAGAACGGAACTGCTTCTTTAATGAAGGTGCCCATAGGAACCTTAGTAATAGAGCAAGTTACGAACATTAAAGTACCCATAGGAGGAGAGAGAGCACCTAAAGCAAAGTTGAAGATCACAACCATTGCAAAATGAATCTCATCTAAACCAAAGTGATTGGCAAGCGGTACTAATAATGGTACTAAGATAATCATGGCTGCGTTACCTTCAATAAACATACCAATTATGAGTAAGAAGACATTGACGCATAACAAGAACAATAACTTGTCATCCATGTAATCAATAAAGAGATTTGTAAAGAACTGCGGAACGCTTTCCTTAGTTAAAACCCAGGCAAAAGCTGAAGCTGAGGCAACAATCAACATAATTGCGCCAGAGGTTAAAACAGTTTCTTTCAAGCCTTCTAATATATTCTTAAAGGTCATTTCTCTGTAAATTAAACCTAAAAGTAAAGAATATATGATAGCTACAGAACCAGCTTCTGTAGGGGTAAAAGCACCTACACGAATACCACCGATGATAATTACCGGTAAACATAAAGGTAAAAAGGCACCGCGGAAAGTTTTAACTACACGCTTAAAAGAAGTATCAACCTTAACAGTGCTTCTGTAATTACGCTTATAGGAAACAAAGCTTACTAACATCATCAAAGCGATACACAATAATAAACCAGGTCCAATACCAGCGATAAAGAGCTTACCAATAGAAACGTTAGCGATAGAACCGTAAACAATCATTGCAATTCCCGGTGGAATTAACGGGGTAATGATTGCAGAGGTGGCAACTAATACAGAACCGAAGGCACGAGAGAAACCACGACGCTCCATCTCAGGAACTAACATCTTAGCTTCCATAGCTGCGTCAGCTAAGTTAGATCCAGATAAACCACCCATTAAAGTAGCAACTAAGACAGTTACGTGACCGATACCACCGATAACATTACCAACTAAGGATTCACAGAAGTCGATAATGCGCTTAGTAACGCCCGTATAATTCATGAAAACGCCAGCGCACACAAAGAAGGGGATGGCCAATAAAGCCATGTTCTGTGAGCCTGAAATAAAACGCTGAGCAAATACTACTGATTTTAATTCCGGATGTAATATGAAGTATGTGGAGGCAGCGCCTAAAATAGCTACAAACACCGGCATCTTCATAAAAAGGAATACAAGTAAAAGAATACAGCTTAAGCCTACAGCAAAATCCATAATTATTTCTCCTCGCTGTCAGAGTTCTTTTTGCCAAAGAATTTCTGATAATGGGCAGTAGTTGTACAATAAATCATTACAGCACAGCCAACTGGCATAACTATATTGATAAACCAAAATGGGATATGCAGAATATTGGTCTGTTTGCCAATCTTAAGCATAAGCGGCATCATGGTCATGCCTAAGTAAGTGACATAACCTAAAATCAGGACAACTAAGATATAGTCGATAATTTCGATAATACGTTTCAAATTATCAGGTAAGGTATCAACAACAACTTCAATAGCGACATGTGAACCAAAACGGAAAGCGGCACCAGCTCCCATAAAGGTCATCCACAAGAAACATAAAAGCTGAACTTCCTCAGCCCAGATTAACGGCGCGGAAAATAAATAACGCATGAAAACGTTAGTAAAGGTAACCACTACCAAAACTGCTAAAGCAAAAGCAGCTATCAAAAGGTCGAGGTTTTTCAAGCTAAAAGCTGATTTCATAGGCGTAATCTCTCTAAACCGCCTTGTTAAACAAGGCGGTTATACTATTTTTTTATAAAGATATCAGTGTGTTATTACATAGACTTCTTGACGGTCTCGTGCAGACCAGGAGTCCAATTATCAAAGTCAGGTAAGGTATAGAATTTCTGAGCTGCGTCAACTAAAGACTTTTTAAATTCAGGGGAAGGATCAACAATAGTTACACCTTCGGCCTTAAACTTCTCGATAAGTTCAGCTTCCATCTTATCAATTACACCATTTTGATAAACGCCAGCTTCCTTACAAGTATCAATTAACATCTTTTGTTGATCAGCATTTAAGCTATTCCAGAAATCCTCACCTACAACTAAGTTAGTTACGTTAAAGACGTGACCATCTAATAGTAAGTACTTAGCAACTTCTTGGAACTTGCCGTTATAGAGTACTGGTAACGGGTTTTCTACACCATCAATAGTACCCTGCTGTAAGGCAGTATAGACTTCACCTAAAGCCATAGGAGTAGGGGTTGCACCTAATACCTCAAAACCCTTAACTTGAATGATGTTAGTAGGAACACGGACCTTTAAGCCTTTGAAATCTTCTAACTTATTTACAGGCTTATTAGTTAAAGTATGACGAGCACCATACTTCCAGTTAGCAGCTACAATCTTCAAGTGCGCTTTTTCTAAGACTTTTTGTGATTGTTCTTGATACCATGCTGAATCATTGAGCTTAAAGGCTTGATCCCAAGTTTCAAACAAATACGGACCAAAAACGATACCCATATCAGCTACGCCACGGTCAGCAAAGAATGCACCATCGGTTAAGGTACATACAGGCTCACCGGCAACCATCTGATCCATAAGATCATCTTTTGAGCCTAAAAGAGAATTAGGATAAACGTTGATGGTCATAGTACCACCAGAACGCTCTTCTAATAACTCTTTCCACTTCTGTACGCCCTGACCAAAAGGCTCAGTAGGGTTATTCTCATAACCTACATTTAACTCTACTTTATCAGCAGCTAAAGCCTGGGTACTAGCTGCAATTAAAGAGGCAACCGCAGCGCTTAAAGCTAATTTGGAAAATTTATTCATATATATAGTCCTCTGTTAGTTTGACGTAGATATCATGTCTACACCTATATATAATGCATAAATCGTGCCAACAAATTTAACTTATTGAAATAAAACAAAATCTATATATTAAGAAATATTCGCTATTTCAAAATGAAACAAAAATGATATTTTTTGTTTTTCTATTGTTTCATTTTTAAACGTTAAAAAAACAATAAAGATCACGCTTACATACAACTCATCCTAAAAATTCAAAGCCATAATCCTTTAAACGTCGCCATAAAGTCGTACGCGATAAACCTGATATCTTTAACGCCTCAGATAAACTATGTTTTCTAAGCAACTCCTGCAAGTAAATTCTCTCTACATCTTTAAATGAAGCATTTTCCGGAATGTTTAAACTATTTTTTACAATTCCCTCTTTAGAATTAATTTCTCCTAGCTGTAACTCTAAATATTCTTTTTTAACTAAGGGGCCATAAAAAGACACTGATTCGGCCACATTTTTAAGTTCACGTACATTTCCAGGCCAAGAATAATTCTCTATAAGCTCTAAGGCATTATCTTCAATAACCAGATCGTTTCCGTGTTCAACTAAAAATTCTTTAAGGAAATTTTTAAATAAATAAAGAATATCTTCGCGGCGCTCACGCAAAGGAGGAATAGTGATATTTAAAACATTAATACGGTAATAAAGATCGTAACGAAATTTACCCTCTTTACATAAAGTTAAAATATTTTTATTTGCAGCACAGATAATTCTGATATCCAAAGGAATAACCTTATCATCACCTATGCGCATCACCTCTCGCTCTTGGAGAACTCTTAAGATCTGACTTTGTACATCTAAGGGTAATTCTGTAATTTCATCTAAAAATATAGTGCCACCTTGAGCTAGCTCAAACAAACCTTTTTTGCCATTTTGTCGAGCTCCGGTAAAAGCTCCAGCAACATATCCAAATAATTCAGATGCCACCAGTCCCTGAGGCAAGGACGAACAATTTACCGATACAAATGGCTTATTTGCGCGAAGCGAAAGATTGTGAATACTCTGAGCAAAACCTTCTTTACCAACACCAGTTTCGCCAAAAATCATAACTGTAGACTGAGATTTAGCATATTTTGAGGCTAGATCTACGCAATCGGCCATAGCCGAAGATCTATACAATATGTCCTTAAAATGTTTCTTAGCATAAAGTCCTTTGGAATAAACAGCAGCATTAATACTTTGTGTTTGTTCCTCTAAAGCTGCACTTTCAATCATAAGGACCACATTGTTGTACTCAGATCCTTCATAGAGATGTCTGTTTCTAAGTAAAACCTTACGTCCTTCTATTTCCAAAACTCGAGGGTAAGAATTTCTTGATTCTATATATGGAGAGAGAAACTCATACCATTTCTCACGTTTAATATTTCCTAAAATTTTGCCAGCATTTTCGTTATAAAAAACAGCTTCATGTTCGGCATTGAAGATCACCGCTCCCTCTTCAATATTGTCGACTAAAGAGGCAAGTCTATCTAAAGCTAATTTTTGAGAGTTAAGTCCCCTTTCTATCTCTAGAGCTTTTAAAATTGACTCTTTTATCGTAAAAAAATCTGAGTAAATAAATGATGAAGGGACTCCATGTAATTTAGCTGTTTCTACGGCAACAATACAGCCTACAATCCCATCATAACCATCTTCAATACATCTATCTACAGTCTCTACAATGTCATCTGCCGTAGGGCATGGCTCCATTAGCAAAGTAATGCCCCCTAACTGAATCTTACCTTGCTTAAGACCTAAGATATTATCCTGTGTAACTACAGCAATTTTTTTACACCCGTGTCGACTTAAAACCTCAGTGGCCTCTAAAAGATCAAAAAGAGAAGTACCAATGTTTACCGTAGTAATTCCGGGCTTACCACTTATAAAACGTAAAGTACCACCACGACTTATCACAATACGGGCTTCAGGATGTTTTTTTAAAGCTTTTAAAGCCTCATAATCATAAGAGATCTCTACCGGTATTTTCAGCCCCATAGAAGCTATTACTTGATTAGCTGTATTTGCCAAATGACGGTAAGGTGAAATAAACAATATTGAATTTGACATATAGAGATCCTAAAGATATTAAAAAAGCTTAAAATTCATTCTCTTGCACAAATACTCTATTTGAATATTCATTAAAAATTCCTTTTCTAAACTTTATCTTAATTTGACTTCCTCCCCTTGCTAAAGCAAGGGGATTCCTAC
>URKL01000054.1 GCA_900548485.1 uncultured Succinatimonas sp. | reverse complement strand
TCCTTGCAGACCGCAGCGAATTGCTGGAGTTCCTGCATGGTTGGTAAAACTAAGCCACCGTCACGATTACGGGTCATAGTCCAAGTTGTAACATCGTCATGGTTTGGATATTTAGCTGCGGCTTTTTCATTGAGAATGATGCCTAAGCCAGGACGATTATTCGGATAGACATAGCCATCGCGGAATTCAGGTAAACCGTCAAATACCTCAAGTAAAGCACCTTCAGGGCCTGATAAGTCTTGAATTACAAAGTTAGGCGGACGAATTCCTGACCACTCTTGGACACCAAAATTAGGTACAGCCATATCAATGTGAATATTGGCAGCGTGAGCTAAAGGAGACATATCACCAGGGCCATGCCAAGCAGTACGAACACCAAATTGCTCAGCAAAGATAGCTAGTTTATAAGCAGGGGTGATACCGCCAATTTGAGTAATATGTACACGGATAAAATCAATTAAACGATTTACAATGAGATCTCTATACTGAGCTTCATTGTTAAATAACTCGCCCTCAGCAATAGGAGTTGAGGTAAGAGCGCGCATATTCTTGAAGTATTCAGTTTGATTTAAAGGTAAAGGATCTTCTAAGAAGAATAAATGGCAAGGCTCTAAAGCACGAGCTAATTCAATAGCCTCAGATGGAGCAATACGCTCATGAACATCGTGAACCAAATCGATATCAAAACCGATTTTAGAGCGTAAATCTTCAAATAATTTTACGGTCTTGCGAATGTATTCACGAGAATTTAAATAGATACCATCATAGCTACCACAAGGAGCACTCTTAGGGGCTTTAAGATCTAAGCCGCCACCGTAGCCACCTGATTGTACGCGTAAGTGTTTTACACCGAGATCACGATAGTAGGCTATCTGATCGGCAATTTCCTCTACATCAGCACCATCAACATGACGATAAACAGGGATAGCTTTACGATAGGCACCACCTAATAACTGATATACAGGCATATTAGCCATTTTGCCTTTAATATCCCATATGGCAATATCTACGCCTGCAATAGCATTGTTTTCAATGCCACCGTTACGCCAATAGGCGTTTTGATGCATAAGTTGCCAAATTTCATTGATATTTTCTACATCACGACCGATTAAGAGTGGACGTAAATATTCAAGAATATAGGTAGTTACAGCCTTATAACGATAAGCAAAGGTGGCACAGCCTAAACCATATAGACCATCTTGAGAGGTCATAACCTTAACTACAGTTAAGTTAATGCCTTCAGGAGCGGTGTTAATAACCTCAATATCGGTAATCTTAACGCTCATTTATTTCTCCATTGTTTTATAAGTTGTCTAAAAAAAACTGTCTATTTTTAGTACAACTTGTCGGTTGTCTGACAAGTTGGGTTAAAATTTCAGAGGAGTTAGAAAAGATTTTCTTAATCCTCGTGATTGTCTAATTCTTCTAAAGCATGCTTTAAATGGCGTAACATTATATGTGAGGCCTTTTTAGAGTCATGTTCTTCTAAAGCTTTAAGAATTTTGGCGTGGAAATTAATTCCATCTTTAAAACCAAAAAGGGAATTTATTTGTTTATGACTTTTTTGGGTATTAGCAAAAATTGCTTTTAAACTATCCCCAAAAAGTTCATTACCTGAGGCATAGCCTAAGGTTTGATGGAAATCTAGATCTGCTTTAATGAAAATTTCAGGCTTTTCAATGCTTTGCTTCATGGTATTGTGATAATCACGCAAATTAGCTATCAATGAGCCGTCATTGTTGTTTTCACAAGCCAGACGAGTTGCCTCAGGTTCAATCAAAAGTCTAAACTGTAAGACCTTGCTGATATCAGCGTAATCGTGTTCCTGTAGTGATTTAACATTTCCTAAACGTTCATCTATTTTGTTGGAAATTAAAAAACAACCGCGACCTTGTTCTGGTTTTAAAATTCCTAAGGTAACAAATTGAGCAATAGCTAAACGTAAAGAAGCGCGACTTACACCTAAATTTTGCGATAAAACAGTTTCAGAAGGAATCTTGTTTCCAACAATCCATGAGCCGTCCTTGATACAGTTTTTCATGTAATCAATGATTTGGCTTGTAACAGAGGTTCTTTTTATTGCAACCATTGTAATCTTTATCTCATGTAAGTTGTCTGACAAGTGTATTTGCTTATTAGTATAGTTGATCTTTAAAATATAAATGTGAGAAAAATCGCATTTTTAAGCTGTTTTTTTAGAAAGTCATTTTTAAAAATTTAAAAAAATTAAATACAACTTAATAAAAATAGTTGCTTATGGTCTATTTAAAAGCCATTTGTTACACATGATGTATGGAAGAGTATAGGAAGGGTTTTATTTAAAATAAATTTATGGCCATATAACTAAAATGTTAGTATATGGCCATATGAGTTTAGTTAATTTGCAGTTTTAATGGTGAAATTGCCATTAAAGAGGGATTATCAAGTTTACTTTTTGATTTATTTGCTAAATCTAATAGTACTTTGGTTAATTCATCTGGTAGATAAGAGCTGAAGTTTTTAAAGAATAAACCTTGTAAAAAGCTTAAGTTTTCATCTTTAGACGGGACCATATTTACAAGTGGGAGTAGTTCTCCATTTTGATTAGCTAAAAGATCGTTCAAAAGCTTATAAGCGTGATTCTTATCGCCAATTTCATCAATAAGTCCTGTTGCTTCTTTAGCAATAAAGACTTTACCCTCAGCATAGCGCTTGTAATCAAGATCTTTTAATTGAGGTCGATTTTGGGTAACTAAGTTTATGAATTTCTTGTAAATGCCATTTACAGAGGCTGTATTTAAAGCTATTTCATAATCACTCATAGGTTTGGCTATATTGGTATTAGCAAATTCGTGAGTAACTACGCCATCTTGACTTACGCCATATTCGTTTAGGAGCTTATCAAAACCAAAGCTCATGCCAAAGACACCTATAGATCCGGTGATAGTTTCATCAGTTGCAACAATCTTATCGGCATGTGATGCAATCCAGTATGCTCCAGATGCACCTACGCCATTAAATGAAACTACAATTTTTTTGCCAGCATTTTTAACTCTAATTAAAGCGCGGGAGATTTTTTCAGAGCCAACGACACTTCCACCACCTGAATTTATATAGAAAAGCACACCTTTGATATTGTCATCTAAGGCAATCTTATCTAAAAGTGGAACTAAGTTTTTGGGACTAAAGTCACTTGTTTCAGTTGGAGTATCAACAATATCTCCAATACCATAAATACAGGCAAGTTTTGCCTCTGTCTCTAAAGAAGGGGCTTGTTTTACATAGAGTTTGAGATAATCGTTATAAGAGATACTCTTAGGTGTATAAAGGGAATTATCCTTAAGACCATAATCTTTGCTTAAACGTAATTGTAATTGCTCGAAACTTTCAACACTGTCACAGAGTTTTAACTTTAAGGCTAAAGAAGCAAAGTTACCATCTTCTTGTTTGAGTGTATCTATATAAGTCTGAGGATTTTTTAAGAGATTATCAATTAGATCGCCACTGCCAATTCTCTGACGGATTTTATGGAGATATTCTTGCCAGATTTGGTCAGCAATATGTTGATATTCATCTTTAACTCCAGAAGACATATCATTGCGAACAAAAGGCTCAACAGCTGATTTAAATTCGCCGGCTCTGAAGATATAGGGGGTAATTTTAAAGCGCTCAAATAAATCCTTGTAATAAAGGGTATTGAGCCCTATGCCTTTAAATTCAATTTTGCCTAAAGGATCGAGTACGATTTCGTTTGCATGCGACGCAATGATATAACGAGTTTGATTATAGTTTGAGGCAAAGACAATAACTTGCTTTTTTTCGCCTTTACGCGAGGTTTGGAATGCATCTAAGGCTTTACCGATACGCTCAGCCATAGCCATGCTTATAGGACCCATATTATCTAAATTGATAAGAAGTCCGCGAATTTCAGGATCGCTACTAGCTGCTTTTAATGCTTTTTCAATACCATCAATACTGTGATAATCAGTACCGCTGAGGCTTTGATTAATTTCACGGGAGAGAATATCAATTTCGCTTTCAGAAAAAGGCATTTCACTTATAACCCCAGCAAGAGGCATATATATAAGTGCATCCTTTTGTGCAGGGAGGTTTTGAGTTTGTCCCTGAATCATTGTTTGTGGGAGGTCTTTAACATTATCAGCAAATTCAATAGCTAACCAAACTACTAAGCATAAAGCTAGCAAAATAGCATTGCTGATAAAATTACGAATAAAGGTTAAAGCTGCACCTATAAAGCAAAAGACCTTCAATAAAAATTTGCAAATCTGATGACGAGGTTTAGGTGAGGTAATTTGATTATTTGGATTTTGAAAATCCATATTAAGCTCCATAAAACAGCTAGGACTTTATGATCCTAGCTGTCTTTATTATTTATTTTTGTGCTTGTTTATTAGATGAGGCAATTTTCATTACTGAACTTACCATTGAGGAGATATCACCTAAATTGTTAGGCACAATCAAGGTATTGCCTTCCTTAGCAAGCTTGCCAAAAGCCTCAATGTATTGTTCAGCTACTTTAAGGTTTACAGCAGTATCACCACCAACAGTTTGGGTAGCCATTGCAATTTGACGAATTGCTTCAGCAGAAGCTTTAGCCATCATCAAGGTTGCCTGAGCTTTACCTTCGGCGATATTGATTTCAGATTGTTTTTCACCTTCAGATTTTGCAATAGCAGCTTCTCGATCACCGTTTGCAAGGTTAATCTGTTCTTGTTTACGGCCTTCAGATTCAAAAATTACGGCTCTTTTTTCTCTTTCAGCAGTAATTTGGCGTTGCATAGCTTGCAAAACAGCCTCAGGTGGGGTGAGATCTTTAATTTCATAACGCAAAACCTTAACACCCCAGTTTACCGCGGCCTCGTCGACTGCTGCTACAACCTGTGTGTTTATAAGGTTACGCTCTTCAAAGGTTTGATCCATGACCATCTTACCAACTACAGAACGTAAGGTAGTTTGGGCTAATTGAGTAATTGCAATTAAATAGTTTGAGGTACCATAGCTAGCTCTTTGCGGATCGGTAACCTGGAAGTAGAGTACACCATCTACAGATAATTGGGTATTATCACGAGTAATACAAACTTGAGATGGGGTATCTAAGGGAATTTCTTTTAAAGAATGCTTATAAGCAACTCTATCTATAAAAGGAATAATAAAATTTAAACCAGGGTTTAAAACTTTATGAAATTTACCAAAGCGTTCAATTACAAAAGCTGTCTGTTGTGGAATAACCATAAATGACTTCATTGCAAAAATGAAGGCAAATATAATTAAAACAATTGCGGCAATAAATCCGACCTCGAGATTAGCAATCCCTTCCATGAAAATACTCCTTTTATAAAGATTTAATTAAAATTAGACTAGGTCCAGATACTTTTTCTATATACCAAACTCCAGGTTGTAGGCTTCCACTTTTGGCATAGGCCTTCCATGGAGCCCCACGGTATTGAACCATAGCTGAGCCATCTTCTAAAACCTCAGTAACGGTAATTCTCTGCCCTTTATCCAAATCATTGTTTTCAATAACGCAATGTTTTTTTAAACGATTACGTATGCTCCAAGCTATAAAAACACCTATAAAAGTGATAACTCCAAAAACAGTACATTGAAATGTCAGACTTACATCAAAGAAGGCCATCAAAGCTGCGGCAAGTGAGCCTAGAAAAACAGCTAACAGATAAATTGTACCTAAGAGAATTTCACTAATTAAAATTAAAGTAGCAACAATTAACCATAAAATTGTAATCATTTAAGATCTCCTTATTTAAATTTAGGAGGAGCTTTTTTTAAAGCTTTTTTATTTTTTTCCCTAATAGCTTGTGAGGAGGCTACACAAACAATGACACAGGCAAAGATAAAAAAAGCAATTAGTTCTTGATCAATGCCAAAGGCATAACCAATAAAGATAACAGCAAAGATTAGAATCAAGCATAAGAATACGATCAAAAAGGTATAGTTACGTGGTTTTTGTGGAACTTGTTCTTTTTGATTGAATTTTTTAAATACTTGTTCTTTATCAAAAGCTTTTTTAGAATTTTTTTTGGTATAAACTTTTTTTATGTTTGATTCATATTGAAAAATTTCGCTTTTTAAAGCTAAACCTAAACGTTGCAATTGCTCTTTTTCAAGCTGTTGAACTAGGGCAACATAATCTCCATCAATAAGTTCAAAAGGACTGATTGCCATTTAAATGCTCCTAGGTTTTTGTATTTTTATGTTCATGTTCCTATGGTAGTCAAAAAAAAGAGCTAATGCCAAGATTTTTATAATTTGACTAACTTTTTGAAATTAAAATTTAATTATAAATTCATAACTAGTGTAAATAGATGATTCAGTGAACAAAAGCTAAACTCAACTAGCCTTGTTGCAAGCGATATCAAAGCTAAAATTTTGTGTATTTAGAAAACTTTGGAATATTTTTGTTTGATGAGTAAATTATTCTAAAATTAATCTAAAAAAAGATAATTATTTTTTGCTATGTGCTTGCAAAAAAATATGTGCATATAAGTTTTAAATAAATATTTTAAATTTGTAAAAATTAAGTTACTAATTTTTCTTATAGTAATTGAAAGTAAACAGGTTAGATAGTCTTTTTATGAGTTACAAACCATAAAATTATAATTTAGTTAGATACAGAATGTTTTGTTATTCCATGTTTTTCAAGCTTTCAATTAACTCTATTATTTGAAAAAATAATACTTTTATGAAGATATTCTAGTGATTTCTCTGTTTTTTTGAATTGTTTTGGTTGAACACTGTCCTGTTCATGATGTATGGAATTTTTTGTTTATCTGTTCATCCTTTTCTCTCTGTTTATCCTCCACAAAATACGTTTTCTTTCTATTGCATCAGGCTGTCATTTTCTTTTTGGGAGAAAAAGTAATTCCGCAATTTTAAGAAGATGTAAGGTCAAGCATTCTGTTTTTTAGAAAGAATCACCACTCCTCAATTCTTTCCGGTAGTATTTCTTCCGAAACCCTTACATCTTCTAATCCCGATCTTTTTAGAGCTGCATATAATAACCACTCTTTAACCATTAAAGGAGAGTTTGTGCTGTAACTTTAATATAAAGTTTAGTAAAGAAAATGGTCGAATATAGCAGAAAAACTTAGGCTATCCCCTAGGTTAAAAAGGAACAGCTCTTTTAATATAGGAAGATCAATTCGTATTTGCGTCAGATTAACTTATGCATAAGATAGATAAAACAATATGTAAGAAAAATCATCTAATATTTAAATAAGATCCGTTTATAAACAGAATTTTTATGATCTTAAAAAGACTGGTAAAAAAGAGATTGACATAAATAAAGAAATAAAGTTAACTAAAAGATACTGACGACAGACAAAAATTTCAAGATTTTTTAACCAAAAAAAAATAAGACTTGAAAACTGTTAAGAAGATCCAAGGTTTTGTGGCTCCTGATTGGATTAAATGATTGCGTTAGATCTTCTTAGTGATCGTCTACAAATGCTAATGACCAGAGAAAGTAATTGAAACAACACACGAAACTCCTTCGCTTATCTTATAGGCTTTGGTCAGCCTCGCAGAGATAGCGAAGGAGCTTTTGATTTTTCCAAAATATGCCTACAAAAAATATAGAACCCAAACTACGACTTATTAGCGAATACACACAGTTAGAAGGTGATGACATTTTCGAGATCCCCCAATACCAACGTGCCTATTCGTGGGGGACGCTAAATTGCGCAAAACTTTGGCAAGACATTGAGACTTTTATTGATTCAGGTGCTGAGGACCCTTATTTTTTTGGTACTGTCATCATTGACTGCTCTACCCCAAATCATCTAAGTTTGATTGATGGACAACAAAGAACTACCACTTTTCTTCTACTTCTTAAGGCTCTGCAACTTTGTCTGAAAGACATATTGGGTAAATTAAATTTCAGTCAAGACACAGCGGCTTTATTCATGGGATTAAATAGAAGCTATGACACCATTTGTCGCATACTTTACAAAGCAGATGATGTCAAGCAGGTGGAAATGAAAGCCGATTGGAGTATAGTAGATAAAACTACCATTCTTGAAAACAATTCTATTAACGAATTGTACAAAGATGATTTCAGCACAATCATTAAGGCAGAAAATTTTGAAAATGCTGAGAAAAATGTTCACAAGATCCCTCGGAAACAGAAAGATAACAAATACACCAACTTTTTCCGAAATTTCAAATACTTTTTTGATTGTCTTTCGAAATATAAAGAGTCTAATCTGAACAATTTTGCCAAGATATTCTTGTCAAAGTGTCAGATTATAGAAATCAAGAGTTGGCAGATAGAACAATCCATAACTATGTTCAACTCCTTGAACTCTACGGGTATGCCACTTTCCGATGCAGACATTATCTCGGCACAACTGTATTCTCGTGCCGGTGATGAAGGCAAAGAAGGCTTCATTACCGAATGGCAGAAAATCAATGCTGTAGCCAACCAACTTGCACTGAAGAAGATTGTGGATATTGATGGTGTACTTCAACAGTTTATGTACATAAACCGTGCGTCAAAAGCTCACTATAAATCCAACGAGGTTACAACCCCCGGTTTACGTAAATATTATCTGACCGAACACCCAGAATTGTTGGACGAACCTCTTTCGCTTTGCGCCTCATTCATGAAAATTCTTGATATTTGGGATGCTATAAAAGAGTTTCCTGCAGTCAAATTACTGTTGAAGTTCAATGAGAACTTTAAGCTGTTTCTTATTCCTTATTTGTTTAGGTATGATGTTTCAGCGTTAACCAAAGATACGGTTACTCCATTTGCAGAGTGTTTGCTCCGTCTGTTTGCTATTATTGAAGTAGGCGATGCTGGTTATTCCGCATCCAAATTCAAGACTTTCCTCTTTAACGAGAACTTTAATTTTGTAAATCCTTCATATTCTTTGGCTGAAATTACCAAAAATTTCAATCGCCATATCAATAATACGTGGAATCCCAAAGACGTGGAAGATGATTTGCGCGAGTACCAAAAGAACATACTTGTCTATCTGAACGAATATCTTTATGCTAAGGAACAAAACAGAAATTACGATATAGACGAAAGAACCAATGTAGAACATATTATGCCAGCAAGCGGTCATAACATCGAGGTTATCCGTACTGATGCAGGCATAGAAGACCCCGAAGAATTTGCAGCCCTCGTCAATCAACTCGGCAACAAAATTCTTTTGGAGGAAATTATCAACAAAACTATCAGCAATGATTGGTTCAAGACAAAGAAAGGTAGCTTACTGTCGAATAAGTCGGGATATGTAGGAAGCAGTTTCGGTTTTGCCCTTGACCTTGCCAAATGCCCCAAAGACCGATGGGAAAAAGATGATATAGAACAAGCTACTGAAGAAGCAGTAAAACGCATAAGTAAGTTTATCTTCAACGCATAACCTAATATGTAATATATACAGATTTGTTCTTCCGGGGATCTGTGGAAGCTCTGAAAAGAATATAACAATATTCAGATTCAGAGCTTTTTGTTATGTTGCTATAACTTTCCCTTTAAAAGCACTTTTAATTCTTAAAAAGAAATATTTATTATCCCTAAAACCATAAGCTATCCTCTTTAGTACTTTTATCTTGTTATTAATC
>URKL01000053.1 GCA_900548485.1 uncultured Succinatimonas sp. | reverse complement strand
ATGTCTTTTGCCAGAACGCTGGCGGATGCCAGCAACAGATAAATTGCGCCTGTGGGTCATGACGACGCAAGGCTTTCATAAGCCCTGCACCTAAGGTATCACCGGAGTTTTCTCCGGCGATCAATGCATATAGATGAGGATGATTTTTTTTGGTCATAACTATCGGATAATACCGCGACCGCTTTCTTTTAAGAAATCAACTAAGGGTACAACTTCAGGGAATTGAGCTGCTATTGGTTCAATTTGTTCAATAGCTTCCTCAATAGTCAAATGATGCTTATAAAGGATAACATAGGCCTTAAAAATAGCGCTAATAGCTTCCTTTGAAAAGCCTCGTCTTTGCAAACCAACTTTGTTAATACCAAAAGGTTTAGCATAATGACCGGCTGCCATAACATAAGGAGGGACATCCATATTTAAAGCAGCCATACCACCTATCATAGCATGACAACCAACGCGACCAAATTGATGAATAGCGGCTAAACCACCAAAAATTACATGATCACCGATAGTAACATGACCTGCTAAGGTAGCATTATTTGAAAAAATACAATGATTACCAATTAAACAATCATGAGCAACGTGAGTATTGACCATAAATAAATTATGGCTACCAACAGTGGTAGTTCCTCGGCCCTGAACTGTACCTCGGTGCATAGTACAATGCTCGCGAATTACGTTATCATCGCCAATTGTAAGAGTAGTTGGTTCTCCTTTGTATTTGAGATCCTGACAGGCCTCACCTATGGAACAAAACTGATAAATATGGTTGCGTTTACCAATCTCAGATGGACCACGGATCACCACAAAAGGCTCAATTACGCAATCATCGCCGATGCTAACCTCACCTTCAATAATCACATTTTCACGGATCACAACCCGCTCCCCTAATCGGACTTTATCTCCAATACGGGCTGAGGGATCAATCTTAAGGCTTGTATCGTTCACAAACGGCTCCTCTTTTTTTGAGGTTTATCAGTGCTTAGCACACATTAGATCGGCATGGCATACAACCTTACCATCTACAGTGGCTACTCCCTTGAAAGAAGCAATACCGCGTCTTTCTTTTAAATACTCAACATCAATTACAAGCTGATCTCCTGGAACTACCGGACGCTTGAAACGAGCATTATCAATAGCAGCAAAATAGTAGAGCTCACCTGGATTTGGTTTACCTACCATAGTGAAGGCTAAAACACCTGTGGCCTGAGCCATAGCTTCTAAAATCAATACACCTGGTAAAACTGGTTTACCTGGGAAATGGCCCTGGAAAAAAGGCTCATTAAAAGTTACATTCTTAATTGCCTTTAAGGTCTTATGTTCATCACTTATAGTATAGTCAACTACGCGATCAATCATTAAAAACGGATAACGATGCGGGAGTAAATCCATAATCCCTTCGATATCGATGGTATTAGCTGTCTTTATATTGTCAGTCACTGATTGCCCCCTTTTTTATTCTTTATTATTTTGTTCTGTTTTCTTTTGCAAACTCGCAACTTGTTCTTCTAAGTCTATAAGCTTGTGATACATTTCATTGATATGTAAGGTTCTAGCTGCAGTCAAACGCCATTCTTTATTAGTTTGCGCCGGAATACCTGATGAATAAATACCTGGTTTATCGATTGAACGCATCACCATACACATACCACTTATGGTTGTACCATCACAAATGGAAATATGTCCATTGAATACTGAAGTACCACCAATAATACAGTATTTACCTATGGTTACTGAACCTGCAAAAGTAGTTCCACCAGCAACTGCTGTACCAAAACCAATATGAACGTTATGTGCAATTTGGCATAGGTTATCGATAATAACATTATCTTCAATTACAGTATCATCTAAAGCGCCACGATCGATACAAGTACAAGCTCCGATCTCAACGTGAGAACCTATTACAACTCTGCCAGTCTGCGGAATCTTAACCCAAATACCACGTTCATTAGCATAACCAAAGCCATCACCGCCAATAACTGTACCTGATTGAATTAAACAATCATCGCCTATCACACAATCATGATAAACACTAACATTTGGATAAAGCTTAGTATTATTGCCAATCTTTGCATTAGGGCCAATTACGACATTTGCACCTAATTGTACATTATCACCAATCACAGCCCCTTTTTGAACATATACATGTGGGGCCAAGCTCACATTCTCACCTAAAATTGCCCCCTCTTCTACTATTGCGGTAGGATGAATATTAGAGCAAATTCTAGGTGTAGTATCTAAAAGCTGGGCGACCTTAGCAAAACCAACATAAGGATCGTTCATTACAAGAACATTGCCTTTACAATGCTCAAGGTCGTTTTCTTTTACAATCACAGCTGAAGCTTTAGAATTTACAAGTAAATGGCGATATTTAGGATCAGTCAAAAAGCTAATTTCACCTTCACAGGCCGTCTTTAAATTAGCTACTGCTTTAATCTCAACCTCGCCATCGCCATAAAGCTTTGCATCAAGCTTTGAGGCAATATCTTTTAATAGCATTATTTCTTATCCTGACCCTTAGCATTCTTCATGCTCTTAACTCTAGCAATAACTTCCTGAGAAATATCAGCTGCATTGGTAGCATAAGCAACAGCTTCTCCACGCAAAACAATCTGCAGACCTCTTTCCTTAGCTACAGTATCAATTGCGCTTTGAACTAAACGACCTAATTTTATATTTTCTTCTTGAATACGCTTGCGCTGATCTTCCTGGAAGGCCTGAGCTTTTAACTGATAATCAGCTCGCAATTGAGCGAGTTTTCTCTGAGCATCAATCTGCTTTTGGCCTTGCAATTTGGAGATTTCGCCTTCAAGCTTTTGGCCTTCCTGTTCAATCTTCAAAATTTCCTGCTGACGCGGAGCAAATTCTTTTTGTAAATTAGCAGTAGTGTCCTTTGCCTGCGGGATCTCATTCATCACAAACGGAATATTAACAGCAGCTATGCTTAAGGACTGAGATTTAGCATCTGCAGCCATAGCACCATTAACACTAACTAAAGCAGTCAGAACAGAAGCTAAAACTAATTTTTTCAACATTTTTATTATCTCCGACTTAATTAAAAGGTACTACCGATATTGAAATTGAAGACCTGTGTACTATCGCCATCACGCTCTTTTATGGCCTTAGATAAGGAGAATGACATAGGTCCAATCGGTGATATCCAAACTAAAGAGACACCTGCTGAGGCGCGATATTCACTAGCATTTGAGTAATCAACAGAGTAATCACCGCCCTTAGTGTCCCAAAGACTACCTGCATCAAAGAAGATAGAGGTACGAACCTGATTCTTATACGCCTCAGAAACAAGAGGTGCTGGCATAAAGAACTCAACAGATCCTGTCCAAAAAGCGTTACCACCTACAGACTCATCTGAAGCATAAGATCCATTTTTGCCATAGTAAATAGCACGCGGACCGATGGAATTATGATCAAAACCGCGCAACCATTCACTACTACCTAAATAGAAGTTTTCAAAGAAAGGTAGAATCTGATCGACTCCATTTTTAGTGCCATAACCGTCACCATAACCGACCCTACCACGTACTGAGAAAATATAATTATGGAAGGTATCAAGAGGGAAATAGTGATAGCTCTCTGCAGTGAGTTTATAAAATTGTAAATCAGAACCTGGTACAGAGGCATCTAATTTGAATACCTGACGATTGCCATCGGTTGGAAATACTGAACGGTCAAGATTATTATGAGTTAAAGTAATACCTGCTTTATAGTTGATATAGTCACCTTTGCGACCATTATCTCCATACTGAGCCCAGAATCTATCTGCCTGCTCAAAAGGGTTGCCATTACTTTCAATCTCATTACGCTCAATGCCTAAAGAGTAATTAACTGACCAAGTCTCGCTTATAGGATAACCTGAATTTACGTAGAAACCTAAAGTATCGTTATTGTAATCAACAACATCACCATCCTCATCGGCTTCATAAGAATCATAGAATACTCGAGCACCTAAGCTTACATTATCAACTGTAAAATATGGATCTGTGTAACCTAATTCCATATGTTTACGATAATCGTTTTCATAAGCAGAGATTACACCACGAGTACCCCAACCAAAAAGATTGCTCTGCGAAATACTTGCCTGTAATAATAAACCTGAGTCTGAACCAAATCCAACACCACCGGCAATAGCTCCTGTAGGTTGTTCTTTCACATTGACATTGAGATTTACAGTATCAGCTCCGCCTGCTTTTTGTTCTTGAATATCTACAGCTTCAAAAAAGCCGGTACGATTTAAACGAGCTTTAGATAGATCTACAGCTTCTGAGGATAACCAGCTACCATCCATCTGACGTATTTCACGACGAATTACAGTATCGTTAGTGGTCGTATTTCCAGATACTAAAACCTGAGAGACATAGACTCGTGAACCCGGATCTATATTAAACTGCACATCAACGGTCTTATCTTTATCATTAAAAATTGGATAGGCTTTTACATTAGAGTTAGCATAACCAAATTTTCCTAAAACATCCTTAAGAGCGCTTTCAGTATCTATAATATTTCTTTGACTATAAATTTGGCCTTCTTCAATGGCAATAGCTTGATTTAATTCATTTTCATATTTAAGAGTATTACCACGCAATTGAGCTTTATTGATACGATATTGCTCACCTTCTTTAATGGCAATAGTCAAATAGATACCCTTACGATCAGGGGTCATCTCTACAGAGGTCGAATCAATCTTAAAATTGACATAGCCTCTATCCATATAATAAGAACGTAAAGACTCTAAATCTGCACGAAACTTTGTAGAATCATATTGCTGTGAGGACATAAAATTCCACCACGGCACATCATCACGCAACTGCATTTGAGCTAGAAGAACATCTTCATCAAAAGCTTGATTTCCAACAATATTTATCTGCTTAATTTCAGCAGCTACACCTTCAGTAAACTCAAATTTAACATTAGCTCGATTTCTAGGCAGATTAGTAATAACTACATTAACCTTAGCCTGATACATTCCTGCACTGTGATAAAAATCCTCTAATGATTGCTTAATCTGAGAAAGTTTTTCCACATTTAAAGGCTCACCAGCTCGCAATCCCTGATCTTCAACAACTTTTCTTAAGTTGTCATCTGCCATCTGAGAATTACCAGAAAAATCAACCTCACCTATAGTTGGTCTTTCGACAACATCTACGATAAAGGTATTGCCATCCATAGATAAAGACACTCTGTCAAAATCTCCGGTTGCATATAATTGCTTCATGGCCTGAGATGTAGCTTCTTGAGTTACAACATCACCCTCTCTAATAGGTAAAGCTAATAACACCGCACCTTTAGCAATACGGTTTAAGCCACGGATCTGTATATTATCTACTATAGGTCCAGAAGCTGCTTGAGCATTTGCAGATAAAACCATGCTCATACTTAAAAATAGGGCACTAAGTACCGCCGTATTTTTCTTTAAGCTTAGATGTTTCATAAGTGATTATTCCAAAACACAAAATCCGTTTTATAAACCTTTAATATCATTGAAAACAGCGAACATCATCAATGCAATTAAAATAGCAAAACCTATCGAGGTCAAAAAATATTGTACTCGAGGTGAAGGAGGATGATGCATTATAGCCTCATAGCATAAAAATAATAACTGTCCGCCGTCTAAAACTGGAATCGGCAATAAATTAAAGATACCTAAGTTTACACTAATAGTCGCTAAAAAACTTATAAAGAATATCAAGCCGATGTCTGCGCTCTGTCCCGCTCCCTTTGCAATTGAGATAGGTCCTGAAAGATTATCTGCAGAAATACTACCACTTATAAGCTTAGATGCCGAGACTGCCACTAATTTAGACATATCATAAGTATCGTTTAAAGCTTTAAAGAAAGCTTCAACTGGAGAGTATTTAACATTAGTTACTAAATTGGGAATGCTCTCAACGCCAACACCGACACCGATGAATGGTACAGATTTAGCTTGACGTTTATCATAGCGCATAATTGGGGTTACTTGAGCGGCATAAATCTTTCCTGAGCGCTTAATAGCCAAATTTAAGACTTCGCCAGAACTTTTAGCAATATTATCAGCGACTCGATACCAAGAATCAGTTTTAACTCCATTAACCTCAACAATGCTGTCTCCTTGGCGAATACCAGCCTTATAAGCTGCACCATTAGGATCAACATAGGTTAAAACATTTGCAATCTTGCCATTGCAAGGACGAATTCCTAAGCTCTCCAAAGGACTTTGATGCTGATTTACCTCTAAACTCTGCATTGAGAGATTTAAAATACGGTCCTCATCTGCACCAATATTACCACTTACCGTAAAGTTTACATGGTCGTTAGTGCCTGCATAAGGAATGAGGTTTATGACGACATCTGACCACGAATTAACCTCTTTACCAGCAACACTTTTAATCAAATCATAGTTTTTTAATGTTGCTAAATCAGCCTCAGATGATGGAATAACGTCACCAACTACAGGCTTTATAACATTTACTCCGCTAATATTGATAAAAGTATAAAGAATTACCGCCAATAAAATATTAAATAAAGGACCTGCACCAATTACAAAACCGCGCTGTAACAGAGACTTAGATTGAAATGATTGTTTGTCGTGATTAACTTCCTCTTGAACATTTTCCCCTAGCATTTTGACATAGCCACCTAAAGGAATAGCCGAGAGTGCATATTCACAACCATCTTTACCGCGACGTTGAAATAAAATTGGACCAAAGCCTATAGAAAAGCGTAATACCTTAATTTTACATAAACGAGCTGCTACAAAATGACCAAACTCATGTACAAAGATCAGAATGGTCAGTGCCAGTAAAAAGAAAAATACATTCCAAAGCGTACTAAACATCAAAGCTCCGCAATCATATTACGAGCACATTGGCGAGCTTTAACATCTAAATTAAATACTTCCTCTAAACAAGCAATCTTAGAACGCTCTATAGTATTTAAAGCATGTTCAACTACTTGAGCAATTTGTAAATAACCAATTCTGCCATTTAAAAAGTTAGCTACAGCGACTTCATTTGCTGCATTTAAAACGATAGTAGCACTTTGTCCTTCTTTGCAAGCTTCCATAGCTAAAGCTAAACAAGGATAACGGTTGAAGTCTGGAGCCTCAAAGCTTAAATTACCATGCTTAACAAAATCAAAATCAGCTGTTCCTGACACAATTCTCTCAGGGAAACCTAAGGCTACAGCTATCGGAGTCTTCATATCAGGACTTCCTAACTGAGCTAAAACCGCACCATCGCAATAACTTACCATTGAGTGTACTACAGATTGCGGATGAATTAAGACCTCAATTTCATTGAAAGCAGCATTAAACAGATAGCGAGCCTCGATAAATTCCAATCCTTTATTCATCATGGTAGCTGAATCAACTGAAATCTTTGGTCCCATAGACCAATTAGGATGATTAATGGCCATCTTTACATCAACATGAGCCAATTCTTCAAAACTCTTTAATCTAAAAGGTCCCCCAGAGCCTGTAAGCAAGATCTTCTTAACACCATGCTTTTTTAAATCACAGCTACCTAAAGAGGACTGTACCTCATAAGGTAGACATTGAAAAATAGCACTGTGTTCACTATCTACAGGTAATACTTTAGCGTGATGTTTATGTAATTGTTCAAAGAATAAGGCACCAGTCATCACTAAAGCTTCTTTATTAGCTAAAGCTATAATACAGCCAGTTTTTACAGCAGCCATTACAGGTCTAAGACCAGCTGCGCCAACGATAGCTGCAACAACGATCGGTGCTTCACCATCTCCAGCAATTTCAATTATGCCATCTTCGCCTTCAAGTACTTCTGCATATAGTTTTTCATCTTGTAGACGACGTTTTAAAACTCTAGCAGCTTCAATCTTTGCCATCGCCACACGCTGCGGATGAAACTCACGGACAATTTCGACCATTTTTTCTACAGAAGCTGAAGCCACAGCCGCATGTAAAGAAAACAACTCCGGATGTTGTCTTATAACCTCAAGAGTACTGCTGCCGATAGATCCGGTAGCTCCTAGCAACGTGATCTTACGCATTTAGAATAAATCTCCACTTATAAGCATACTTACAGTCAAGAACATTGGGATTGCGGCCAATTGAGAGTCGATTCTATCAAGCATTCCTCCATGACCTGGGAAGATCTTTCCTGAATCTTTTATATTTACCAAACGTTTAAACATACTCTCAACTAAGTCACCGATTACAGAAAACACAATCGCCACTGGAGCTGCAATTAAAAGAGCAACAAGATTATCTCCGTAATTGCCAAAACAACCTATTCTATAGAATATGATCATCGCAATGAAAGCTGTCAATAAGCCTCCGGCTAAGCCTTCCATGGTTTTTTTCGGGCTAACTCTAGGAAGCATTGGTGTTTTTCCCAAGAAGCGTCCTGTAAAATAAGCGCCACTATCTGCACACCATACTAAAGCCATTACAGCTAAAACCAAGTAGGCACCAGATAACATATCGCTTTGATAATTATGAGATCTTAAAACCAAAAGGCCTGCTAAAAAAGGAAGGAGCATCAAAATACCCAAAACTGTATTTAAAATTTTGTATTGATGCCAGGCAGTATCATGAGGAAATTTAACTAATAAAGGTAAGGATGTAATCCAAACTACCACTCCTGAGGCAATTATATATTTAACTACAGCTGGAATAGTAGCTTCAATATATAAACCAGGAGGAGCTATATAAAATAATACACTTGCAGCTAGCATCGCAACAAAAGTAAAAGGGATTTTAGATTTATAACCTAAAAGCGGGCCCATTTCGTAGGCACCTACCATATAAATAAATAAAGCACCTAATGTAAAAATTGGATAGGAGGCCATAAATAGCCAGGCTAAAACCGCAGCAATCAAAACTATGCCGGTTATAATTCTAGTTAGCATGAGCTGTCCTTATTTTGAATCTGTGCAGAAGTCATCCCAAATCTACGTTCGCGATGGCCATAAAATTCTAAGGCTATATCTAGATCGGTCTCGTCAAAATCAGGCCAGAGTTTATCTGTAACATAAATTTCACTATAAGATGCCTGATAGAGTAAGAAATTACTCAAACGATGTTCTCCGCCTGTACGAATCAACAGGTCTACGTCATCTTTGACAATCAAATATTTTTTAAAAATATTTTCATCTAGATTTTCTTTATCAAGCTTTCCCGAGGCAATATCCTCATATATAGCTTGACTTGCCTGCAAAATATCCCAACGACCGCCATAATTTGCAGCAATATTTAATTCCATAGTAGTCCCAGAAGCAGTTAGGGATTCTACTTTGGCGATGGATCGTTGTAGGCTTTCTGAAAAACGACTGACATCTCCCACAATTCGGGTTTTAATGCCATTTTCTTGCAAAGATTTGCTTTCTTTTTTTAAGGTTCCGGCAAATAAAGTCATCAGGGCTTGGACCTCATATGAGGGTCTTTTCCAGTTTTCACTAGAAAAAGCAAAGAGGGTCAAGACTTTTATACCACGCGTGGCAGCAGATTTAATAATACGCTCTACAGCTACAGCTCCACGTTGATGACCACGAACACGATTGAGACCTTGATTTTGGGCCCAACGTCCGTTTCCATCCATGATAATTGCCAGATGGCGGGGGACCTTTGTGGACC
>URKL01000052.1 GCA_900548485.1 uncultured Succinatimonas sp. | reverse complement strand
AGGGCGTAGTGGTATAGAACATGCAGCTTCCGAGCTTTTGGAAATTATCTTTAAAAATAAAGGTAGTCTACCTTTTTCAGATAAGTCTTCTCCAGAAGACATTGAAGATTATTTGCATATGTCTAAAGCTAAATTCAAAAAGGTTTTGGGCTTGCTTTATAAGCAGCGTTTTATTGATATTCAAGAAAATTCAGTTACTTTAACTGATTTGGGCCGTGAGGAGCTTGTCCTACGTAAGGAAGGTCGTGAATGATCGACTTTTTAGCAGATATAGGTATATTTGCATCTAAGAGCATTATCATTGCCTTTATTTTTGCTTTTACACTTATCTTTATAGTGGTAGTTTTAAAGGCGCTTAAAAGTGCAAAAGGTGAAAAATCTGAGGGTAAACTTGAGGTTATTGATCTTAAAGATAAAGTAAAAGATCGTAAAAGCTTTATGCAAGAGACGCTTGAGGAAATCAGTATTACTGATGAAAAAGAGCTCAAGCGTTTAAAAAAGAAGCGTAAAAAAGCTCAAAAAGAAGAGCCTAACGCTGAAAATAAAAAGCATCAAGAATTTTTAAAAACCAAAAGTGATCAAGGATATTTTTGTCCCCAAAATCTTTATGTAATTAATTTTTCAGGTGATGTTGAAGCTTCCTATTTAAAACGTCTGGTAAAGAAAATAGATGCAATTTTAGATGTTGCTACAGAAAAAGATGAGGTGATTTTAAATTTAAGATCTCCTGGAGGCTTAGTTAATGCCTATGGTTTAGCCTCAGCACAGTTAGCAAGAATTAGAGATAAAGGTATAAAACTTACAGTATGTGTCGATGAAGTAGCTGCCTCTGGTGGTTATTTGATGGCTTGTGTTGCCGATAAGATTATTGCGGCACCTTTTGCCTATATTGGCTCTATTGGAGTGGTTGCCTCTTTGCCAAACTTCCATCGTCTTTTAGATAAGTATGATGTAGATTATGAGCAAATTACCGCAGGAAAGTATAAACGTACAGTAACTATGTTTGGTGAAAATACGGATGAAGCTAGAGAAAAATTTAAGCAAGAACTTGAGGATATTCACAATCGCTTTAAGCAGGTGGTGACAAATTATCGTCCTCAGTTGCAAGATAAGATAGATGATGTAGCCACAGGTGAACATTGGTTAGCTAAAGATGCTTTAAATTTAGGTTTAGTTGATGAAATTGCTACCTCAGATAGTTATATCGCAAAACGAATCGATGAGACCTTTGGTTGTGCTGTAAAAATAGTCTGGCATCGCAAGTCAAAAAAGTCTATTTTATTAAAGATAAAGAAACTTCTTTGTGCTCAAACTTGGGTCAAAGCTATAAAACATGAGCTTGATGAAGCCAAAAGTGTGGATAAGCTCTTTTAGAAGGTATAAGGATTATGGGTAAATCATTGGTTATTGTGGAGTCTCCTTCCAAGGCAACAATCATCAATCGCTATCTTGGTGATGATTATATTGTTAAAGCCAGTGTTGGTCATATCCGCGACCTTCCGGTTGGTGGTAGTAGTTCTGAAAAGAAGAAAACTACTGCTAAAAGCCGACGTGATAAGAACAAAGCCTTAGTTGAGAGAATGGGTATTGATCCTTACAATAATTGGCAGGCTGATTATGAAATCATGCCGGGTAAGGAAAAAGTTGTAGCTGAACTTAAAAAAATTGCTAAAAGCGCTGATAGAGTTTATCTGGCAACCGATCTTGACCGCGAGGGTGAAGCTATTGCTTGGCACTTAAAGGAAGTTTTAGGTGGTAGTGAAGATAAGTATCTGCGTGTCAAATATCCAGAAATTACCCTTAATGCTATTACTAAGGCTTTTGAAAATCCAGGCCGCATTAATATGGATTTGGTTAATGCGCAACAAACTAGACGCTTTTTAGATCGTGTTGTAGGCTTTATGGTCTCGCCACTTTTGTGGAAAAAAGTAGCTCGTGGCCTATCGGCAGGACGTGTGCAGTCTGTAGCAGTGGAACTTATAGTTGATCGTGAGCGTCAGATTAAAGCCTTTGTGCCTGAAGAATACTGGTCTATTGATGCTTATACTAAAACCCCTAAGGGTGAAGGTTTAAAGTTAAATTTGGCCAATTTTAAGGGTAAGAAGTGCCAAATTAAGAATAAAAAAGAAGCTCAAAGTATTGTTAAATCCTTAGAACAAGGCCAATATATAGTTTCAAAAGTTGATGTTAAACCAGGTAAACAAGCGCCACAACCACCATTTACTACTTCGACTTTGCAGCAATCAGCCAATCAACGCTTAGGCTTTAGTGTAAAAAAGACCATGATGGTAGCGCAAAGATTATATGAGCGCGGTTTGATTACCTACATGCGTACCGATAGCGTTAATCTCTCTGATGAGGCAATTGAGACTGCAAGAGAGATTATCCAAAATGAGTTTGGTGAGGCCTACGTACCGCAAAAACCTAATTACTATAAGTCAAAAGAGTCAGCTCAAGAAGCTCACGAGGCTATCCGACCATCTCATCCTCTCTCTCCACTACCTTCTGATGTTGATCGTGATGGACAGCGTTTGTTTGCCTTAATTAAGGCTCGTTATTTAGCCTGTCAGATGACACCTCAACTTTATGAGTCTACCTCTGTAAGTGTAAGTTGTAATGATTATGAGCTTAAAGCCTCAGGTCGTCATATTATTTTTGATGGTTTTCGTAAGGTATGGGGCTTTGGCAAATCTGAGGAAAATTTACTGCCAGATCTTAAGGTAAATGACATTTTAAGCTTAGATAAGCTTGAGAGTTTACAACATTTTACCCAACCTCCGGCACGTTTCTCGGAAGCATCTTTAGTTAAAGAGTTAGAAAAGGATGGTATTGGTAGACCTTCAACTTATGCTTCAATTATTTCCACTATTCAAGATCGTGGTTATGTAAAAATTGAGCATGGTCGCTTCTATGCTGAGAGAATGGGTGAGGTTGTAACAGATAGATTACGTTTTAGCTTCAAAGATCTAATGGATACCTCTTTTACGGCTTCAATGGAGGATAGTTTAGATCTTATAGCCCAGGGTAAAGAAAATTGGCTTGCAAGCTTAGATAAGTTCTTCAAGAATTTTGATGAGGAATTAGAGCGAGCTAGTGCACCATCTTCTGAAGGAGGTATGCCTGAAAATAAGCCTTTAGAAGTTTCTATGATGTGTCCTGAATGTGGCAAATATCATATGGCTGTACAGTCAGGTAAGACGGGTATGTTCCTCTCTTGTTTAGGTTATTATGATAAGAATATTAAAACAGCAGAACGCTGTCATAAGACCTTAAATCTGTCACCTATAGATATCAGCTCTCTAAATAAAAAAGAACTCTCTGAGGAAGAAGAAACTGAGATTTTACGTTCACGTCCTCGTTGTCCTAAGTGTCATTCCGTTATGGATAGCTATCTAATTGATGAGAATCATAAGTTACATTTGTGCTCCTTACCAGGTTGTGATGGCTATAGTTTTGAGGAAGGTAATTTTTCCTCTGAAATCGATTTAGGACCTGAGGTCATTTGCGAGAAATGTGGCTCTAAGATGATTCTTAAGGATGGTCGCTTTGGCAAGTACATGGCCTGTAGCAATAGCGAATGTGGCAATACCCGTAAGATTTTAAAGAATGGTCAGGTTGCGCCTCCTAGAGAAGATCCTGTAGATCTTCCAGAGTTACCGTGTAAGGCTGAGGGAGCTCATTATGTTTTGCGTGATGGTGCTTCGGGTATTTTCTTAGCAGCGCATAACTTCCCTAAGGTTCGAGAAACTCGTCCGCCAAAGGTTTCTGAATTAAAACGTTTTTATGATCGCATTTCGCCTAAGTTTAGATACTTAGCCAAAGCTCCAGAATATGATGAAGATGGGAATGAAACCGAGGTTCGCTTCAGTCGTAAGATGGGTAAGCAGTATGTTATAGGTGTAAAGGATGGTAAGCCTACAGGCTTTACTGCTTTCTATAATGAGCAGGCTCAAGCTTGGGAAGTATCTGAATCTAAGAGTAGATCACGTAAGAAATCCTAGTAATTTTTTATAAAAAGCTAAATTTTTTTAAGAGTTCTATGCCCGTGGTATAGAACTCTTTTTTTATAAAAATAATAATTTTTTGACAAAAAATTTTGACTTTTGTTAGTTTTTCACAAAATTATTTGAAATAAAAGGCGATAATTTGATCAAATATTTTTTAATAAGTTTATTATTGTGATAAATTAACTAAAATTAGATTGTATGCAACAAAAAATATAATATTATTTCATAAGTAAGGTCTTAGGCAATTATAAAAATTATTAAGTTGCATATATAAAATAATTGCCTGTAGGGAGTTTTAATGGACTTAAGAGTACTGCGCTATTTTCTTAAAGTTGTAGAAGAGGAGAGCATCTCAAAAGCTGCTGAAGTTTTGCATTTATCACAGCCTACTCTATCTCGACAACTTATGGATCTTGAAGAGGAGCTTCATGTAAAGCTTTTTGTTAGAGGTAATCGTAAGCATCGTATTAGTCTTACGGATAAAGGAAGGATCTTACACAGGAGGGCTAATGAGCTTATAAGCTTAGCTTCGATTGCTGTAAATGAGATCAATAGTGATGCAAGTAGCATCTCAGGCTGTATCAGCGTTGGTGTAACCGAGACCCCTAATCTTAAGTTCATAACAAAGCTTATGACGGCTTTCCGAGCTAAGTATCCTCACGTTACATTTGAGTTACACTCAACTTCTTATAAAGAGGTTAGAGAATTTTTAGATAAGGGTATTTTGGATTTTGGTGTCTTTTTAGATTCCTATGATGTGCCATATTTTGAACATGTTAAATTACCACAAAGTGATAATTTAGGATTAATTGTTAGAAAAGATCATCCTTTATTTAAAAAGGGGTATGCTGATCATAAAGACATTTATCATTATCCGTTAGTTTTACATAAAGAACGCATGGTAAGTAAGACCATAAATGGTCTTTCTGATGTTAATTTTGAAGATTTAGATGTGGTAGCCACTTTCAATCAAAGTAATTCAGCTACAGCAAGCGTTGAAGCTGGTTTAGGTATTGCTTTAGGGATTGATGGTGTATGCAATTTAGAAGATAACTATCTGGCCTTTGTACCTTTTAAACCTGAGGTTAGACGTAATTTAAATATTGCTTGGAAATCAGTATTAGCTCGCTCTCAAGCATCAGAGCTTTTTATTAAGGAACTTATTAAGTTCTGTAATTGCTAATAATCTCTCAGTTAAGTCACACCCTCCTATATAGGAGGGTGTGACTGCTTCAAAGAGCGGTATTTGATAGATACCGGAAGTATCTAAAATGCGGTCATATATCTAAAGATAACAGACATTCCTAGGCTGTCTTCTTATGTACAAACTGTGGATATACAGCCAATTTAATAGTCCAATGATTTAGGATATTGAATTAGAGCTTGAGCTAAATGTAAATCATCAGCGTTATTTTCGTCGATGATTTGCGCTAAGGCTTCAATTTCTTGGCTATAGCTGTCAACTTGTTGTTTTAATGAATTCTTTGAGAGTTCTATATAATGTTGATATTCAGTATCAATAAGTTCAGTACGGAAATTATCACCACGGCATAATAAGATCCAGTTTTTAAAAAAATCTGAAGCTTGCGGGATAGGAGCGACATTAAAGCCACTTCTTGATAAGGTATGATAAAGCTTTAGATCGTATCGATTAAGCTTTTTGAAAAAACTCTCCTCAAGATTAAAAGTCTTTTTTACATAAAGATCATTTAGGTGCTCATAAGCTTCAGAAATTGATAATAAAGCTTTATTTAAATCAAAATTTAAGCTTTGTTGCCTTTTTGCTGTAAGTACAGTATATGGAGCTATCAATGGTCTATCGCAAAGATCGATTTCATCAATGAAACAATCTTCCTCTGCAAGTTTTATAATTTTAAGCTTAAAACCAACAAGTTCTAAAGGCAAGATCAGATTTAAAGAGCCCAAACGATCAACTAAGATCTGGGGCTTTTTATCAAAGATAGATTTTTTGAGGCTTTTTGTTTGCTCAGAGAAAGTTTTTGCCATGAAACTAAAGAGCTTAGGAGAGATTTCTAAAGCCTTATGACTTAAAAAAATTAAGGCATTCATCTTAGATATAAGCTTATGCTTATCAAGATCGCCTTTAAAACCTAAATTTTTAGCTGTTACTAATAATCCTTGTTGTACTTTTAACTTAGCATCATCAAAAATATTTATTGCATGTAAAAGAGTACAAATATCTAAAAGAGCAACAGTATCTGCATAAAAAGGCTCTTCTTTACAGAGTCTTAATCTTGTTGGTAAAAAAGTTTTTAAGGGACGAGCTGACCAGGTAATATTTAAGTCGCAATTATGAATAAGTTCCTGGCAGGCATCATAAAATTGTGATTCTAAGAGAGCTTTTTTGCATAAAAAAGGATTTAGTGCATTTAAAAAGCAATAACGTGGATGAGGTAAAAAACGCTCAGGAAGTTGGCAATAAAGTGACTGTAGATCTGCATTTGTATTGAGATCGACAGCTCTTTGATAATTTAAAGCCCCAAGACGCCCTTTAAGACCAAAGGGCGTCACTTCTTGGGGAAGTAAGAATAAAGATCTAAGCATTACTTAAACTGACGTTGATCTTCATTATAAGTAAAGCCACATTTTGCTAATACTTCTAGCAATTTTTCTTTTGAGATCTCCTCAGAGGCACATAGATCTTCTAAGGATGAGTATTGATCGCGCAGACGCATATTTACTGCTGATAATAGGATATAGGGATCCATATTTTCAAAGTTGCTAAGCGATGCCATCAATTACTCCTTTGAAATGCTGATCTTAAGTTCAGAGCGCATCTTCTTAACATTCTCTAAAGCATTTTCAACGCTTTCGTCACGGCATAAGCAGACAGCCATACGTCTTTCACCGTGGATCTCAGGTTTACCAAAAATGCGAATTTGTGAAGAAGGACTTACGGATAAAGCTTCATTTAAACCATCAAAGGTTACGCGATTGCCATCCCCATTAGGTAATATAGCAGCTGATGCAGAAGGTCCGATAAAGGTGATTTTTCCAATTGGCAAGCCTAAAAGGGCGCGAACATGTAAGGAAAATTCGGATTGATCTTGAGATATCATTGTAACCATACCGGTATCATGAGGGCGTGGAGATAACTCAGAGAAAATTACCTTATTTCCAGCAATAAAGAGCTCAACACCAAAGATACCGTAACCACCTAAGCCTCTGACTACAGAGGATGCGATACGTTTGCATTCTAATAAAATTTCATCATTGAGAATTTCAGGCTGCCAGGATTCGTGATAATCGCCATTTACCTGATGGTGTCCAATCGGCTTGCAGAAGTGAATACCATCAACAGCGCTTACGGTTAAGAGAGTAATTTCGCGATCGAATTTGACGAAACCTTCAACAATAACGCGGTTTTTTCCACCACGACCATTTTCGCAAGCAAGCTTAAAGCTAGAAGCGATATCTTCAGTGCTTCTTAATAAGCTCTGACCTTTACCTGAGGAGCTCATAACTGGTTTCATAATGCAAGGGAAACCAACTTTTTCAATGTTTTCTTCGATCTCTTCAACAGAAGAAGCAAAAAAATAGGCTGAGGTAGGGAGATTGAGCTCTTCAGCAGCTAAGGTACGAATAGCTTCACGATTCATGGTTACATTAGCTGCATGTGCTGATGGAACAACATTAAAGCCTTCATGTTCTACCTTTTCCAAAACCTCAGTAGCAATAGCTTCGATTTCAGGAATGATATAGTCAGGATTGACCTGGAGGATAAGTTTTTCCAGGGCAACCGGATCACGCATATCAATTACAGCGTGTTGTTGAGCTACGCTCATAGCAGGAGCATTTGCATAACGATCACAGGCTACAATATTGATGCCATAACGAATAAGTTCAATGGCGACCTCTTTGCCAAGCTCACCTGAACCTAAGAGAAGGGCTGTAGTTCCCGGTTTTAGGTAATCGGTGGTAATTGCAGTTGACACAGACATAATAATTCCTCGATTAAGTTAAATCGCCATTATTATACATTCTTTTTTTTAAAGCTAATTTAAAAGCAATCACTCTTTATTAAATTTTAGGCACACAAAACCCTGTATTTTAGTTTAAGAATGTAGTGTATCGATTAGAAAACGAAATTTTGCTAATCCTGTATGTTCTGCTGTTCTATATATTGCTTAATAATTGGAATAGGTGCTCAGTCTTAACTTGATCTTACTTCATTTAGAAAGAGAACGAAGTCATTTATAAATTGTGTTCTAAGGTCATTTTTTAACATAATGGGGCAATATTTTGATTTTTATCGAAATTTTTTGAGATATAAATACTTATTTTTTTAATGAAGTAATAGCAGGTGTTAATATGGAATGATATTAAAAAAATTAGTTGTGACGCTGATATTACTATGTTTTGTAAGGAGCTTTTATGCGAATTTTAGCTGATGCGGCTTTACCTAATGCTAAAGAGGTTTTCTCTCAATATGGAGAGGTTTTGTTAAAAGCTGGTCGTCAGATTGTAAGTGATGATTTAGAGGGGATCGATGCTTTAATTATTAGATCTGTTACAAAGGTAAACGAACAGCTTTTAGCTAAAGCGGATAAATTGCGTTTTGTTGGTACTGCCACAGCTGGAACAGATCATATTGATACTGAGCTTTTAAAACAGCATCACATTGCCTTCGATAATGCTCCTGGATCTAATTGTGAAAGTGTCGGCGATTATGTACTTTCTGTATTATTAGTTTTAGCGCAAAGATATAGTATTGATTTTAATGGCAAAAGTATAGGTATTGTCGGCTGTGGATATACAGGCTCTCAGGTTTGTCAAAAAGCACAAGCTTTGGATTTGAGAGTTGTAAAAAATGATCCTCCGCGTTTTAGAAATGGCGATAAAAGTTGTAATGCCAGCTTAGAAGAAGCTTTAGCTTGTGATTTTGTAAGTTTCCATGTGCCTTTACAAAAAGAAGGTATTGATAAGACTTATCATATGTTAAATAAGGAGCGTTTATCTAGCTTAAAAGCAGGGACTTTTGTTATCAATGCTTCACGTGGATCTGTTGTAGACAATCAAGCTTTATATGAGGTTTTATCTTCAGGTGCTAATCTAAAAGTTTGGTGTGATGTTTTTGAAGGTGAGCCTGAAATTCAAGTAAGAGAACTATTGCCGTATCTACAAGGGGCTACAGCGCATATTGCAGGCTATTCTTATGAATCTAAGCGCCGTGCGAGTGTAATGTTAGCTGATTCCTTAGCTAAGGCTTTAAATCTTCCAGAGCCCTTGCCTTATAAAATGCCTACTGCTGAATTATCTTCATTAAAGATAGGTAAAATCAATCTCTTAGATTTGAATTTAATCTCACGTTTGGTCTTTAGCGTTTATGATGTTCGTTCAGATGCCTATTTATTTAAAAATAATTGTTCTGACGGTAAGAGTTTTGACAAGTTAAGAGTTAATTATCGAGAAAGACGAGAGTTAAGCTCTTTATTATTAAGAAATGTTCCTAAAGAATATGCTAAGACTTTTAAAGATCTTGGTTTTAGTGTGGAGATTGCTTAAAAAACGAGGTTTAGTGATTATCTATTTTTTGTATAAGCTAGTTATATAAGCTTTGTCAAATTTTGGGCACACAAAACCTCGTACTTCAGTGCGAGGATGTAGTGTGCCGA
>URKL01000051.1 GCA_900548485.1 uncultured Succinatimonas sp. | reverse complement strand
TTCCGAGTGTTCGCCTTTGCAAGAAATGCGAGTGACATGACGCGCACACGTGCTGCGGAAACTGCGGGGCGTGCGCGCTTTTTCGGGCATTGATATACACTGTGTCAGGATTGCACCCTGAAATGCCCGCACTTTTCTAAAATTCCCTCCGATATGACTTCCTTGCGCCGTGAGGCGTTGTGCCTACCTTGTATATAACACGGTTAAGCACGGTCTGGCGTTCTGCGGAACCGCCTGCCGTGCTTCCGCTGTTATCCTGTGCGGGGAAGCGGAGAACGGATGTGCCAATAATAAAACGAATAAATATGATAGAAGTGTTTGACGCAAAGCGCACCCGCAGTTACGGGCTTTTCAGCCATAGTCGGAATATCTGGGAACTTTTCATCACGTTTATCAGACATTACTGCCAAACCAATAGCTTTACCGGTTTTATACATAGTGGCTGACTCTGCTACAGAGGTGAAGCAAGCATCAATACCACCGGCGGCCATTTCCTTATAAGCCTCAGCTGATCCTGAGGTAGGAATATAAGTAATAGCGGTAACCGGGAGTCCTACAGACTCAAGCCACTGACCCATAGCGACATGCCAAATACCGCCTACTGAGGTGGCACCACCACGAACCTTACCTGGATTTGCCTTTAGATAAGCTACAAATTCTTCATAGGTCTTGTAAGGAGCACTTGCGGAAATAGTAACAGTAGCAGGATCTTCATTTAAGAGAGCTAAAGGATCAAAATCTTTATAATTTACCTTTACTGCAGGAGTAATCCAATGATCCATGGCAAGCTCAGCGGTTAACTGACCTAAGGTGTAACCATCAGGCTTTGCACGAGCTAATGCAGACCAACCTACAGCACCGCCACCACCAGTCTGATTTATAACCTTTATTGGCTGGCCTAATTCCTTCTCCATTAAACCGGCAACATAGCGTAACTGTGCATCAGAACCGCCACCAGCTCCCCAAGGACAAATCAAAGTCAATGCGTGAGTCGGGAATTTATCAGCAGCATTAGCACTTCCGGCACTTACAGCCATCATAACGGCACAGGCCATGGCAGCAACAAAAGATTTCTTCATTTATAAGCTCTCCTGATATTTGTTTTCATTCGTTATTCACGAAAAATTACGCATATTTTTGAATAAAGATTTAAAAATAATAGAACGTATGCGTTATGAACAAGATTAAATGTTTTATAAAATAAAAATTATGATTTCCATATCATTATTTGTAATATATTGTTTCAAATTTATATAAATTTGAGCAAGTTAACATGTTATGCGTATCATAAAATATAACTTTTTCAAATAAATAAAAAAAAAGAGGAAGCAAAAAATGCTTCCTCAAAGAGAGTACTGTTTAATTCTATTTCTTAGCTTTTTCTTCATTTTGAGCTGAAGATTCAGCCTTTAAGTTCATAAGTTTATTCTTATGAGCGGTAACGATTGCTTGCATTACGATGAATAGACACAAGAGGATACCTACCACAATCTTAGTCCACCAAGCCGACAGAGTACCTTGGAAGGAAATCATGGTTAAAATGGTGCCCTGAATCATTACACCTAATAAAGTACCGGGGATAAAGCCTACACCACCCATAAGTTGAGTGCCGCCGATAACAGAAGAGGCGATAGCATCCATTTCCATACCCAAACCATGCTGGTTATAACCCGAGAGCATGATTAAAGAATAAGCAATACCACCTAAAGCAGCGCAAAAACCTGAAATGATATAAACTTTAAGACGAATACTATCTACCTTAAGGCCCATCAATCGCGCTGATTGTTCATTTCCACCAATAGCATAAACACCACGACCAAATGAGGTATAGCGTAAAACTAAGGTAGCTATCACAACCACGACTAAAGCTACAATTGCACCTAAAGATAAGAAGCAATCACCTATCTCTACAGAGAAAAATGCTAATTCTCCATAAAAAGCATTATCAATAGGCACACTATCACGAGAGATAATTGCGCTCAAACCACGGCAAAGGAACATGGTACCTAAGGTAACAATAAATGGCTGTAATTTAAAATATGTAATTAAAAAGCCATTTATAAAACCAACAGCAACACCAATCCATAAAACGATAAACATACAAAGCCAAGGGCTTAGATTAGTGTCACGCATAAGCCATGCTAAGCACATGCAAGTTAAAGCAACTACAGCACCTACTGATAGGTCGATACCACCAAAGCCAGAGATGATGGTGAAAGTAATACCCACGGTAATAATGATAAGCGGTGCATTATCTATAAACAGGTTTAAAAACACCTGCAAGGAAAAGAAACCTTCAAAAGCTAAAGAACCTGCACCAAATAAAATGACAAACAATACAAAGGTCACATAGAACGGAAAGTTCTGTGAAGCGATTAAATTGCTCAGAGATTTAGGCATTTTTTACCTCCTGAGACTTTAACTTATAGTTGCGATACATCTGCTTGAACTTCTCAGACTGGAAGACAATGATAAGTAAAATTACCACAGCTTTTACTGCAGGTAAGCGGTCTGATGATACGCCTACAGCATACATAGTAGTAGTCAAAGTCTGAATGGTAATAGCACCAATAATGGTTCCACCAATAAAATACTTACCACCAATCATGAGGGTTCCACCTAAAGTTACCGCCAAGATTGCGTCCATTTCCATATTTAAACCAGCGTTATTAGCATCAGCTGCACGAATTAAAGAGCCTTCAATTAATCCTGCAGTTCCTGCACAAAAACCGGAGAAAATATATACAGCAAATAATACGGCTGTAACTTTAATACCAGCATAACGAGAGGCTGTTTGATTGATACCTACAGATTGAATCATAAGACCGATAGAAGTCTTCTTATCTAAAATGATCACTAAGCAAATCATGGCCAAAGCAATCAACATAGCTGTAGGTAAAGGCACACCGGGAATATTGCCACCAATCCATGCAAAGGGCTTGTAATAAACAGTGATGATCTGACCGTCAGTCATAAGCTGAGCAATACCACGACCTGCTGTCATTAAGATCAAGGTAGCAACCATTGCCTGAATCTTAAAGCCTGCAACTAGCAAACCATTCCAACAACCAGCAATAATACCGATGATTAAAGAACAGCAAATAGCCATCCAGAAAGGATGTTGCGGCACACCAGAAATATCACCACCTAAGAGAGTGCAACATGTAGCAGCAGAGATAGCTACTACCGCACCTACTGAAATATCAATACCTCCAGTAGCAATAACAAAAGTCATGCCCAAGGCTAAAATAATTAAAGAAGATGCTCGATAGAGAATATCGATAGGACGACCATAAAGATTACCGTTTTCCATCATCTCAATCTTAAAGAAGTCTTCAACAAAAACAGCATTGAAGAGCAGTAAGATCGCTAAGGCTATCAAAGGTAACGCAAGCGAACTTTTTGTAAATTTTTTAAGCACGTTGTCCACGATAATCTCCTGCTATAGCTTGCATAATATGCGCAGTTGTAATTTCATCATCGTTAAGCTCGGTAATCTTTTCATGATCACGGATCACCAGCACTCTTGAACAGGTACGTACCATCTCTCCCATCTCACCTGAGATAAAGACAACGGACATGCCCTTTTCTTTAGCTAAGCTTACAGATAAAGCTTCAATTTCACTCTTAGTACCGACATCGATGCCTCGAGTAGGTTCATCTAAAATCAAAAGAGAAGGCTCTGTGGCAAGCCATCTGGCAATAATTACTTTTTGCTGATTACCACCGGAAAGATTCTTGATAAGTTGTTCTCTATCAGAAACTTTTATGCGCAATAAATCTATATAGTAGTCAGCAAGTTCATTTTGTTTAGATCTAGGAATATGCGTGAACATGCCTTTCTTAGCTTGCATGGCGAGAATAATATTTTCACGTACAGACAAATCACCAATAATACCTGTAAGTTTTCTATCCTCAGGACAAAAAGCGATACGCTGCTTCATCATATCCATAGGAGATTTTACGGAGATTGTGGTACCGTCAATTTTGATCGTACCTGATGATTTATGCATAATGCCAAACAAAGTCTCAGCAATCTCGGTTCTTCCTGAACCTAAAAGACCGGCTAAACCTATAACCTCTCCTTTATGAATATTCATAGAGAGGTCTTTTACCTTACCAGGCACTGTTACATTTTCTGTTTCAATAAAGACTTCGTCAGAGCGCTTAGATTTATCAACATCGCTCTCAATTTGACCTTCTTTAATTTCCTTACCCATCATCTTAGAAATTAAAGAGATACGTTCTAAATTGGCAATCTCATATTCACCTACGTAACAGCCATCACGTAAAATAGTAATACGATCACAAATGGTATAAATCTGCTCTAAGAAGTGGGAAATAAAGATAATCGAAATTCCCTGTTCTTTTAAAGAACGCATGATCTTAAAGAGACTTTCTGTTTCCTTATCTGAAAGTGATGAGGTTGGTTCGTCTAAGATTAAAATTTTGCACTTAGTATCAATAGCACGTGCAATAGCGATCATCTGTTGCATTGCTACAGGGTAGAAATTCAGTTCCTTATTAACGTCAATATCAATATTCAGACTATCGTGTAAAAGTTTAGCAGCATTTTTTGACATGGTAGCCCAATCAATACGACCAAAAGCTCCACGAGGTTCACGACCGATATAAATATTTTCAGCAACGGTTAAATTAGCGCAAAGGTTTACCTCCTGATAAACAGTGGAGATACCCATATTCTGACTTTCAAGCGGGGTTTGTGGGTTTATTACTTGATTGTCATAAGTAATCTCGCCTGCGGTTTTATGATATACGCCGGTTAATACTTTAATTAACGTGGACTTACCAGCGCCATTCTCACCCATAAGCGAGTGAATTTCACCTTTTTTAAGATTAAAAGTGACGTCTTTTAAAGCCTTCACCCCAGGAAAAAACATATCAATATGTTTCATCTGAAGGATGTAGTCATTGTCACCTGAGGCCATAAACAGTCCTCCTAAAGTGCAGGATTATAATTAATTATTTGAATTTATTATGATAAATCTTAAAGGATGCCTGAAAAAAAGGCATCCTCTTTTTTAAGTTAAGTACGTTTTATGAATTAGTACTTACGTGTAGGGAATACTTCTTTTGCAGTGTCAGCCGGGAATACGCCTTCCTCAACGAATACACTCTTAGGAACGGCCTCACCCTTGATAATCTTCTCTGCAGTCTCAAAGAAGATCTCACCCTGTAACGGGTTGCACTCGATAGTAGCATTAGCCTTGCCATCAATCATAGCCTGGAAGATACCTTTAACAGCATCAACAGAAACGATGACGATATCTTTAGCCGGTTTCAAACCTGCAGCCTCAATAGACTGAATTGCACCTAAAGCCATATCATCATTATGGGCAAATAAAATATCGATATCATTACGATAGTTCTTTAAGAAGGACTCCATAACCTCCTGGCCTTTCTGACGAGTGAAGTCACCTGTCTGGGAAGCTAAAATATTGTACTTGTCCTTATTAGGAGAAGCACTTAAAGCCTCATTAAAGCCAGTGCCACGACCTGTTGCTGCAGAGCTACCTACGGTACCCTCTAAGATAACAATATTGAGCTTATCACCACCATTGCGAGGCTTGATATTGTTCTTAGAGCAATACTCATCGATCCAGTTAAAAGCTTTCTTACCTTCAGTTACAGAATCAGTACCAATCTTAGCAACATATAAATTAGGATCAGAAACAGTTAAATCACGGTCCATAACCAATACAGGGATCTTAGCGCGCTTAGCTTCACGTAAAATATTGTCCCAACCAGTGGCTACGATCGGTACGAAACCGATTAAATCAACTTTTTGAGCGATGAAGGTACGAATAGCCTTAATTTGATTCTCTTGCTTTTGCTGAGCATCAGAGAACTTCAAATTAATATTGTGCTTCTCAGCTGCGGCTTTCACGTCATTGGTATTAGCTGTACGCCACTCAGATTCAGCACCGATCTGAGAGAAACCAATGGTCAATTGCTTTGCTTGAACTGTAGTCATTGCAGAAGCAGCAATAGCTGCACTTAAACCGACTGCTAGCATAGCTTTAACAAACTTCATAACAACTCCTTATTTTTTTTGTTTTGAAGACTTATTACCGTAATGAAACGTTTACGTCATTACGTTTATATAAATAATAGTCAATATATCCAAATAAAAAAATTTCGCTCTTTAAATATGTGAACCTATGCTCGGTTTTAAGAAAAAAAATAAAGAAAATCAGATATAGCTCACTTTTTTATAATCGTTTGCAATATATGTTGTAATTTTTGTTATTTTTTTATAAATTAATTGTTTTTCATGAAGTTAAATTTAATTTTTTGCTACTAAATATTATTTAGAATCTAAAAAATAATTTATTTTTGTAAACGGTTGTAAAAATAAATTAAATAGACTTAAGCTTAAGTTTAGGTGGGATTTAAAGAAAAGATTTAAGCCTGCATATGCAGGCTTAATTAGAGTTTTTAATCAAATATTTCCTGATAAAGCTTCATTTAAATCAGAAACCTCACGCTTTAAAGCTTCATATTCTTGTTGTTTTTGCAAAATTGAAGCCCCATCTTTAGTCTGTCGCATAGAGGCAATTTGTTCTTGAGTCTGTGCAAATTTGTTTTTTAGAGATGAATTTAAAGCTTGCTTTGCATCTAAACGCTCTTGCATAGCTAAAAGCTCTACTTCAAGATCATCTAAAAGCTTACGTTTTTTTGTATAGTCCCCATGTACAGCTACGCTTTCATTTAATAAAAGTTCACTTTGCGCAAGAAGTCGTTGCTGTTCCACACGCAACTCTTTGATATCAGCTTTTTTATTTTCTATACGCTGTTCATAAGATCCTGAAAATACACACCCCATTTTATCTAAAAGACTTGGATCGCTTATAGAAGGATCACACTCCTCAGGAGTCATGGTACAAGCGCTTAAAGACAAACTTAAAGCCAAAACCGATAATAACTTTACTTGCATATATTTTAACCTTGTGCTAAACGATTACGTTGGGAAGTATAGGTTTCAGAGAGAGCATATAGACTATCGCGCTCAGCTTTTAAACTTGCAATATTATCCTCAAGCTTTAAGAGCTTTTCTTGCTCTCCCTCTGAAAGAGATTGCGTCTCGTATTTAGACTTTGCATAATTATAAGAATCAATTTTCTTATCTATCGCACCTAATTTCTCATTTATATATGCAATATTGGCATCAATTTCTTTAAGTTTATTATCTAAAGCACGCTTTGAATTCTTTTTATTTTGATATTGTTCTTCTAAAGTCGCAATTGAGCGTTTATCGTTCTCAATTAAGTTCTCTGTAGCCTTTTTAACATCAGAAACCGCAGCAATATCTTTCTTAACTAAATCTGAGATTGCATCTAATTGCTGTTCAGTTTCAGCATATTTAGATCTAATATTGTCAAATACATAATTTGTAGACATAGCAATCGCACAACCACCAGCTCCTGCTAATAATGCACAGGCAAACTTATCGTCAGATTTAGAAGCTAGACAAGCCAAAATGCCAAGGCTAGCACCAACGGCACAAGCTCCAAAGCCTGATTTGGAAAAAAAGTGAGCTCCACTTTTTTTTAAAGAAGGATCAACATAATCAGTATTTTGCGTTGCACAACCTGTAAATAAAAAAACTGCTAAAGTTGCTGCAATTAGACTTTGCTTATACATAATGAACTCCATCTATTGGCGTAATTCAATATTAAATTTATCTTCACCTTTTGGTCCTTGTGAATAAATCGCTTCACAAGAGCTATCATTATTTGTACCAGCCTTACATTTAATTTTTGGCATCTGATAAGTACTCTTATCGCTACAGACTGCTGTAGATTCATTGTCAATTTGTAAATGCCCATCTACAATCTTTCCTTGAACATCAGAGTAGCACTTCACACCATTTTGCTCCTCAATTACAGCTCTACCCTTACCATTTTTATCAAAGCTATATTGCAAGTTGACAGGCTTGTTAGTACTAGAATTAACAATTGATGACTTAACTCTCCAAGTTCCTGCTAAATTATTAACAGCTCCCTTAGCAATATCACTTTCAGATAAATTTAAAGGTTTAGTATTAGCAAAAGGATCTTTTTTTGCAGTAGTTCCGTCTTCTGATAAAAGCGGAGGCGTGACTTGTGAGTTAGCCTCTTGCGGAGGTGTGACTTGCGAATTAGCATCTAAAGGTGCATTAGCATCAACAACAGTATTGTCAGCAACCGTTGAGTCTTCAGCATTATCACTTACTGATGCATCTTTAACATTGTCATCTACAGCTAGATCTTGGGTCTTGTCACCAACTTGTGTATCTACTACATCATCATTTGGGTTATCAGCAAAAACAGCATCCTCAGCTTTACCTTCCACAATATTTGCAAGATTTCCATCTGCCAAATCTGTAATAACCTTATCATCGACTGTATAAATACGCCCCAATCCATCCTTTACAAGATAAGTTCCATCTGGATTTTTAATAATTTCAAGATTGTTTAAATCTTCTTTACTCAATAATTCTTTTAAATTTATAGCTGTTTTTTGTGCGTTATCCTTATTTTCAGATACCGCCTGCTCATAAGGAGGAATATTTATAGAACCTAAATTTATTCCCTGTGGATATAAATAACGCCATAATAACCACAAAAGCAAAAATAGTAACAACAATAAAAGCGGAATTAACAAACACCACAGATGTCTTTTAAAAAAGCTCGGAGCAACCACTGTTGAAGCTTTTGCTGTTTGTGCTTGAGAGCCCATAAAATTATTTTTAGGGTAAAGTTCATTGTGAAGCGCCTCAAAGGGAGCTCCTTTTAAAGACAAACGATTTTTAGTAAATCCCCAAAAGGTAATTACGGGTTGTCCATCAACAATAAACAAACAATCATTATCTGGAAAATGTAAAGCCGGAAGGATCTCATTCTCCTTTGTACCATTTATAAAATGGGTAAAGAGTTTATCATTACTAGTCAAAGCCATAGCTTTTAAATCTAAACCATAATTTAAAAGCTTTTTTGACATGCTCTCAAGCTTTTTTAAAGCCTGCTTTTTTTCTTCAATTGTGGCACTTGACCAGCGAATAATTTCATAATCGCGCCCAATAGCACTATCAAAAGGGATAAACCAATCCAAATACTCCCCACCTTGAGAAGCTTTAGGAATAGCTAAAAAACGAGTAACCGTTTCACCAAGTTGTCTCTCACCTGCTAAAGCATTGCGAAAAGCCTCAGCAGATTTCCATACCAAAACCCCATCTTGTCCTATAGGGGAATATTTATGCATCGGCCCACTATTTAAAATTATTGATCGCATGAAGTTACTCCTTACATACCTTTTGCACGCTTGCTCCAGCGGCTTTTAATTGCGCAACAATTTGTGAAGCATTTTTAGGGCTAAATACCTTTCCTCCTGTATATTTAGCAATACAGGATGCCTGTGATGCGTCTTTGCCAATCAAGATAGTATGAATTTTAAGCTTAGGTTGACGAGCATGAATATTTTTTGCAATAGTACATACATTCATGCTACCAGTAAAGGGGCAAGTATCCTGGCCATCTGAAATCAATACTCCTACAGCTTCAGCATTAACACCATCAACTAAAGATGAAATAGTATTAAGACCATGTGCCGGGATATAAAGTTTCAGCCATTCTTTCTTTTCTTTCTTATATAACGGATC
>URKL01000050.1 GCA_900548485.1 uncultured Succinatimonas sp. | reverse complement strand
GAAGTATAACTAATTATTATTTATAAGTTTTTTTAATTTGCAACTTCTACTTGACAATTATTTGATTTGAACAATTCTTTAAAAGTATTTGGTATATCTTTATCAGTGATTAAAACATCAATATCTTCATAATCACAATATGTATAAGGAGCAAAGACATCTATTTTGAAATGGTCGGCCAATAAAAAAACTTTTGATGCTGATTTAACAGCAGTCCTTTTAACAGCTGATTCTAATGGCGTAGAATTGGTTATTCCCGAGCTTAAAGAAAATCCAGTTGTTCCCATGAATGCTTTACTAATATTATAGGTCTTTAATATTTCAGCGACCCTATCTCCAACAAATGACAATGTATTGTGGTCATAAACTCCTGACAAAGAAATAAGCTGTAAATTTTTAAAGCATATGGCTTTATTTATAATTAACATATTATTGGTAATAACGGTTAAATTTTTATTCTTACTTAAAAAAGGAGCCATTTCTCCTAAAGTCGATCCTGAGTCAATAAAAATTATGTCGTTATCACAAATAAACTGAGCTGCTTTTCTTGCAATCTTCATTTTTCCAAGTCTATTTATTTCAATACGCGCTGATAAAGGTGTGAGTTTTCTTTCTTTAGAACATTCAACACCTCCATATACTTTTTGAATGCTTCCTCGCGACGCTAATTTTTTCAAATCTCTTCTTAAGGTACTTAACGATATTTCAAATTTTTCGCATAACTCTTCTAAAGAAACTTTATTTTTCTTCATTATGTAAATTTGCATTTCTTCTAATCGATAATTGCTCATTTTTTCATCTCGTTAAAGCTGATATTAATCATATTTATATTGATTATATGACTAACTTGACCACTTTTTAAATAAAGAAATGATCATATTAGAAATATTTGATCATGTTATCATTTTAGGTCACAATGGCTACATATACTCACTATCAAAATAAAGCTTGTTTTGATAAAGGAGAACTAACATCATGTTATTGGGAGAAGAAATTAGATTAAAGCATTTACTATCTGATCCAAGTGGCAAATATTTAGGTATAACTGTAGATCACGCAATGGCTAGAGGAGTTTTGCCAGGACTTGATCATATTGATCAACTTATTGAACAGATAGTCAAAGGAAAACCAGATGCTTTAACTATGCATAAGGGTTTAGCTGAATACTGTTTCCATAAGTATGCCGGAAAAGTTCCTTTAGTTGTTAAATGCACGACGTTTTCTCCTGTACACCCTAAAAAAGATGTACCGGTCTGTTCAGTAGAAGAAGCCATATCTCTAGGTGCCGATGCTATTTCTGTTGGAGCTATTTTATTAGGAGAGCATCAGGAATCTCAGATAGAAACTCTAAGTACTCTTTCAGGCCAAGCTCATAAATTTGGCATGCCAGTTTTAGCGCATATTTACCCTAGAGGTTTAGAAAATCCTAATGAATGGCATAAAGCTGAAAATATTAAATACGCAGTAAGAGCAGGAGCTGAACTCGGTGTCAATTTAGTTAAAACAATGTACACAGGCGATATTGATTCTTTTGCCACTGTTGTTCAAGCAACACCAGCTAAAGTTGCTGTAGCAGGAGGAGATGCGGGTCTACATTCTGTCGCTGAGTGTTTGCAATTAGCCCGTGACGTTATAGATGCAGGAGGTGTAGGAATTACTTTTGGAAGATGTATTTTCCAATATGAACAACCGGCAAACTTAATCAAAGCTTTAGCCAAGGTTATTCACGAAAATTACAACGTAAAAGATGCTTTGGACTATTTAGACGAAATCAATCAACAATAAGGAAATATATTATGAAAAAAATAAAAAGTTTATTAGCAACCGCTGTAACTTGTGCCTGTTTAGGTTGTTTTAGCATGGTAAATGCTACATATGCCGCTGATTTTGAATTAAGCCTAGCTCATTCTGCTGAAACAAATCATCCTTGGCAAAAGGCATCAGAAAAATTTATTCAACTTGTTGAAGAAAGATCTCAAGGCAAAATCAAATTCCATTCTTTATTCTCTGCAGGAGAAATGGGATCTGAAAGAGAAATGGCTGAAGCTATACAACAAGGTAATTTAGACATGATCCTTGTTGCTACTATGGGAATGAGTTCTTTTGATAAGAATTTAATGATATATGACTTCCCTTATATGTTTACAAATTTCGACACAGCGTATAAGGCTTTAGATGGCAAGTTAGGAGATTTAGTAAACGCAAGTATTGAGAAAAAAGGCTTTCATGTTTTAGCCTATCTTGAAAATGATTTTCGTGGATTTTCAAATAGTAAACGACCAATAAATCATCCTTCTGATTTAAAAGGCATGAAATTAAGAGTACCGCAATCCCCTGTTTTAGTTGAATGGATGAAGTCTGAAGGAGCATCTCCTACAATTATGCCCTATAACGAGGTTTATTCAGCTATTCAAACAGGCGTAGTTGACGGTCAAGATAACGGTATTTTACTGTCATATACACATAAAATTTTTGAAGTAAACGACTACTACACTCTATCTAATCATATTTATTGCCCAGCCCCACTTATTATTAGTACCACTATATGGAATGAATTGACTCCAGAACTTCAAAAGATAATGACTGATAGTGCTAAGGAAGTTCGCGATTATCAGCGTAATTTAAATAAAGAATACAGAGTTACTTTTGAAAAAGAGGCAAAAAATAACAATATCAAGATCAATGAATTAACAGATGAGCAAATGCAAGAGTTTGTAAATTCAGCAAAGAAGGTATGGCCAAAATTTGAAAAGGAAGTTGATCCTGAAATCTATCAAACCATGATTGATATGAGTAAATAATAAACATAATTGTGCTGACTTTTAAAGTCAGCACATTTCTGTAAATAAGGGATCAACATATGAATACTATATTATCTTTTGAGGCAAAACTTGCTAAATACGAAGCTGTGTTAATAGGCATAATATTGTTAATTATGTCTTTACTTGCTTTTTTACAAGTAATAACTCGTTACGTCTTTTTTTACTCAATTATCTGGTCAGAGGAAGTTACCAGATATTTAATGGTATGGCTTACTTTTATTGGATCTGCTTTAGCTATTTGCAAACAAGATCATATAAGTATTGATATGTTTACAAGTTTTTTCCAAAAGAAAACTGGACGTAATTTCAAGGTCGTACTTAATTTAATCATTTTGGTCTTCAGTATTTGTGGTGGATATTTTGGTCTATTGCTAATTATGAAAACATATGCAATGGGACAACTAACTGAAGCTACGCGTGTTCCGATGTATTTAATTTATTGTGTTATGGAATTTTCTTTTCTGCTAATGGCCTTTCATGCATTTGTAAGACTTATAGAAAAACAGAATATTAATAAAGGGAATTAGATTATATGTTGTTATTGTTGATATTTATCTGTTTTATATCTATTGGATTACCGATAGCGTTTTCTTTTGGAGTAGCAGGCATAATTTATATTTTAAGTTTTACTCACTTTCAACCTCAATTGATCACCACAGTATCATTTTCCCAACTTGATTCTTTTTCACTGATGGCTGTACCTTTCTTTATTTTTGCTGGCGATATAATGCGCTATGGCGGGGTATCGAGTCGACTAATCAAATTTACTAAGAGTTTATTTAAAAAATCAACTTCTGCTGTTGGCACAATTACTATTGTAGCAAGCGCTTTTTTCGGTGCTATATCAGGAGCAGCTGTGGCCACTGTTGCAGCAATCGGCGGAATAATGATCCCAGAAATGAAAAAAACAGGATATAAACAGGAATATTCAGCTGCATTAGCCTCAGCTGCAGGATATTTAGGAATTTTGATTCCCCCATCAATTCCTTTACTTGTATTCGGCGTAACTTCAAATCAATCAATTGGAGATCTTTTTATTGCCGGAATTATTCCAGGTCTTTTAGCTTGTTCAGCAATGGTTTTCCTAAATATTTGGTTACATAAAAGATGGATGAATCCTGATACCAATGCCGTCATTGAAAAAAAGCCAGAAATTTCAATTTGGATTGGCTTTAAAGAAGCCCTACCAGGTCTACTAATGCCTATAATTATTTTGGGAGGAATCTATGGCGGTATATTTACAGCAACTGAAGCTGCAGCCGTAGCTATTGTCTATGGCTTAATTGTTAGTGTTTTTATCTACAAGGAAATTAAAATTAAGCAAATCTTGTCAATTGCCATTGAGTCAGCCCAAACATCAGCAAAAATCTTATTTATCATAGCATTAGCGGGATTTTTTGGTCGACTTATGACAATGATTCACCTTCCAGCCGAAATTACTAATGCCATGCTGAGTATTTCTAGTAACAAATATGTTCTTCTTGGACTAATAGCAATATTGTTCTTATTTTTAGGTATGGTAATGGAGACATCTTGTGCAATTTTAATCGTAACACCTATATTGATGCCCTTAGCATTACAAGTTGGAATTAATCCCATTCATTTAGGAATAATAATTGTTTTTGACCTAGCTATTGGTCTTATAACTCCGCCTATGGCTGTAAATATATTTGTTGGTTCGCAAATTTCTAATGTACCTGTAGCAAACATGATAAAGCCAATTATTCCTTTTGTTTTAGTATCAATGATCATGTTGATTTTTATTATATACATTCCGCAAATTAGCTTATTTTTGCTTTAGTAAAGAATAAATAGAGGATTTATAATGTTTAAGTTCAATCAAAATGCTCCTTTAGATGTAATTTGTATAGGAAGAGCCACCGTTGATATTTATGCTAAGGACATTGGATTATTAGAAGATGCTTGTAATTTTTCTAAATATTTAGGAGGGTCTCCAGCAAATACAGCTGTCGCTTTAGCTAAACAAGGAATAAAAGTTGGCATGATTACTAAAGTTTCTGACGACGGTATGGGTCTTTTTGTAAAAAAATACTTACAAGCAAATAGTATAGATATTTCTCAAATAAAAACAGATCACGAAGGACATTTAACAGGAATTACCATTGGAGAAATTTTGGGTGGAGGAAATTGCTCTTGTTTAATGTACCGGCAAAATTGTGCTGATTTATTTTTAAATCCTGAAGAAATTGAGGAAGACTATATAAAAAAGGCTAAAGCTATTTTAATTTCCGGAACATCCTTATCTCACTCACCTGTAAGAGAAGCTATATTCAAAATTATCAATCTTGCTAAAAATAATGGTGTTGTAATTATTTTTGATCCTGACTATAGAAACGGGACTTGGGACAATAAAGAGGAAGTTTCTACATACTTATCTATTGTAGCTCGTCAATCTGATTTAATAATATCAACAGACAGTGAAATGCAAATGATATATCCAGGATTTAATAATCAAGAAAAATATACTAAAGACCTAGTTGCTGATATTTTATTAAAATCTGGTGTAAAAATGATAAATATAAAGGATGGCTCTAATGGATCCACTATATACACATCAGAATATAAAATGAATTGTCCTTGTTACAAACTCCCTAATGTTTTAAAAACTTTTGGAGCTGGAGATAGTTATGCAGCAGGATTTATTGCCCAACTAATTGAAAATGGGGATTGCAAAGAGGCTGCCAAAAGAGGAGCAGCTTCTGCAGCAATCACTATTTCAGGTCACTCTTGTTCAGAATCTGCTCCTTCATTAATGCAGGTAAAAGATTTTATGGATACTCATGTATTAGATATAAAATAAGAGCATTTAGAAAGTAAACAATACTCATCTTTATCTTAAAGATGAGGGTGAGGTTATAAAGTTGGACTTATTTATAATATCCCAATCGCTGAATTTGAGGTAAGGTTCGTAAGTTCAGTATGGCTACCTCCCAATTTCTTAATCCAGATAGGTTCTCAAAGGATGTTGATGCAAGTGAGGCAAGCCATTTAAAGGAGGGGACTATTCATAACAAGGAGAAGGCAGTTCATTGGCCTATAGCAGCTTGATACGCTGCAGAGCGGATAATCGCAGCACAGTCGGGAAAGAAAGCTTTTACTGTCTGTCAAACGGAGAAAAATCTATAAAAAATATTTCGAAGTATATTGACAGATACCGAAACTATAGATAAATCTTCCAGAAAACACTATTTTTAGGCTATACAGCCGTATTTTTTATGAATCAGGATAAGGTTTCCTTATACCCATTTTCTTATGCCAGAAGTTTTCCAAACAGATTTGCTTATGGAATTTAGCTCAGATTATTAGAATTCTTTTAATTATTCATATAGTAGAGACTATCTGATTTTTTATTACCATGGTGTCGCCGCAATATATGAATACCTATGTTAATTTGTAAGATTAAATTCGCATTTTTGAAACACAAAGGCTAGGATATTATTGCTTTTCTATTTTTGTAGTGTCGTCCTAGGTACAGTTACGCATACATCCAACAACTTATGAAGATATGAAATCTGAGACAAGATATCCACTGCATCTTTCTCATTTACATCCCAGCGGATCCTCAGTTCATGTGCAGTAACATTCCTGACCATATGAATCACACCACAGAGCATTTCCTTAAGACCATTTTGTTGGTTTTGTTCACTACTGGTTTGCAATGAATTATATGCGACATATGGATCGTTAATCGCAAAAGCGGTATTGTACAATTTTACTCCATCTGTTGTTAACCCTGACATAGTTCTTACTCGATCACATAAGCTCTTCGCTGCTTCTTGGACAGCGTGAAAATAATCCTGTGCCAACAATTCATCGCAGCAACATCTCAACACTTCTGAATGTACGCCATAACCAGTCAGCTTCTTGCGTAGTGCTTTTGTTCTCAGCTGAACTTCGCTAAGACTTTTAGCTTTTGAAACCGAATGGACCTCTCCATCGTCCCTTATTTCAAGGCCTACAAGCATCAAAACCCGATTAAGCTCAAACATCATCCTTCCATATCGTTCTGAATTATTTATCCCTTGAGCTGGCTCCATACAATAAGATATAAAATCAAAAACAATATTGGTAGAACCTTTTTTACTTACAGCAACACAAAAGGCATTATACAGACGCTTCCACTTTGTCAATCCTGAATCCGGATCATCCATACTGCACTGAGCAAGGAGATGTCCAAGCTCAGACCCCGTGAACCCAGCTCTAGTGTCGCCTATGATACGCGCTATCTGTTCAATTTGATTTGGTGTCAGTTGTGGCAGTGTCATCAACTATTTCCTTCCTGATAAAACTTATACCCGCTTTCTTCATTGATCGCCATTGACCAGGTAAGCTCCCCCACGTTAAAGCTTCATAGCAGAACAACCAATAACGATCCATGTCTGTTTTTTTTAGTTTCATGGCTTCTTTATTAAGCCTCTTTACTCGTATTGCGTTTCTTTTCCAATGGTTCCGCTTCATAAAGTAAATCCATGTCATAATCAGCAACAAGCAATCTCTACTCCCAATCACATAGTCCTGCGCACTGATATAATCGTTCTCAAACTCATCCTGCACAAAATCAAATCGAACAGCAAAATAAATCGAATAACACAGGCTCTCATAATCATTTATGATTGACTGCATCTCGATATATTTTATCTGAAAGTGCCTTGATATCACTTGTGTCGACTCCATATGGTATGAACACACACTCTTCCATTAGATGTAAAAGGTATGGAACAGTACTGCCATATGCATGAATCGTTTTGCCGCCAATTTCTTTCCGTTAATAGAGAGCTTTGAGCCTTTCAACTTTTTAATAGCATAATTGATAAAAGAAAATAATGATTTGCTTTTAAAGTGAGCAAAACTTTATCTTTCTGCAAAAGAAGCTGCACTTAAAGAACTATCTAATGAAAATCAAATTGCTCCATTAGATAAAATTGAAGAAATTGAGATTAAACTTATAGGTATTAATGAAACACTAAAAATATAAAGAGTGCCCAATTTGGGCTAACACAAAAAAAATTAAGCCTCAAGACTTATAAATAAAGGATTTTGGGCTTTCTTAGCAACTATTCCCACTCAATTATTGCTTAAGTATTTAATATATCGATTTTAAATATTTTTGTTTTTAGTAAAAATATTTTTACCATCAAAAAATAACATCACAATATTTATCTTATAAATCATCAAGTTAAGTATAATATAGGAAATTTCTATTTTTAGTAAAAATTTTGCATTTGGTACATTTGATACACAACTCAATGTTTTTATAGATTAAATCTATATATAAAGCTTAAAAATAAATCAATCGTTACCAATTATACATATCAAGCAAGATGTCAACTAAAAAATGTTCTATCTTCAATTTTATTTACTGTCCATTCATTTTATTTAACAACAGACTTATTCAAATAAAAAACATTACGATAACCAATTTGTTTGGTTTTATCCTTAGGTTGGCGATCTTTTTTCTGTTCAAAAGAAAAATTTGAAAGAATTTGATTATAACCAGTAATATATCGATAAATTACATCAAAGTGACCTATATTCTTTTCATACTGGTTAATTCATAGTCTTAAAATACTGGCTGATTGATAACCTATTTTTTTACATGTTGAGAACACTTTTTTATTTTGATAGGAAAGTTTTACTGCTACTTCTTTTTGCTCAATTGAATATTTGCGCATAACAATTTTCTAACTTTAAAAGTGTACGGTAAATTGTCAACACTCTCCATCTCGACAACACTATTTAATTGTTGCATTTAATGCTTTTAAAACCAACGTTAAATTAATACTAGATTTTTAAATCATAAAAATCTAGTTCTCGATTTATTACTTTCTTAACATCCTCAAAACTCATATTGTTTGTAAAGCCGTTTTTATCATTTAAAAATCTACATTCTATTGAACTTGCATATAGAGCTTCACAGCTGAGCTTAGGAAATTTTGCTAATGTAGTTTCAAAAAAACTTTTATAGCAAGAACAGTGACCAGGAAAAATAAAATCATTCCACGAATTTTCTATTTCCTCTTCTTTTTTTAAATCAACTATCTCTATTTCTTCTAAAAAACGATTTTCCTTTTCTCCCCAACTATATTTTAATAATGAAATTGCAGATTCATCACTTTTAGGAGCGCTATATCCAAAAATTGTTAACATATACGCCACTTCAAGAGCATTCTTTAATTCCTCCCAAGATTTTTTAATTTGATAATTATTGTTGTAATTTTTATTTTTTACAGGATATAAAAGTTGTGTTGGAATATAAGTTTCTCCACATACTCTGCACTTACTTCCATTAGGCCCTAGTCTGCAATCTTTCTCACAATATCCGATACCAACGTTTCCATGAAGAAAAGCAAAGTGAGGTAAATCATTAGTTATTTTTGATGCTCGTTCTGCGGCTTGAACCAACAAAGGGTCCCAATTAAATGTTGCAATTAAATCCTTTTTACTAAGACTTAATATTAAGTAATCATAAATCGTTGGTTCATCAGGTAACCTAAAATTACTCATATAGGTATAGATTCTACGTTCGAGATCTTCTTTGACTTCTTTACAAATTGACTCACGTTTGCTTCTTTCATCTAACTCCATATATATGTCTTCAAGATTGTTGGATTTAGTTTGAATTTCTACTTTCGATATGACATCATTAAGATTTAACTTTTCTATAAATCCGTTCATTGCAGAAATTTTATTTCCAGATTTATCACCATTTGGGATAGTCGCAACACTAGCTCCTGCCCCCAAGATTACAACATGTGGTTTTTTCATGATTGCCAATTTCTTGTTAATTGTTTTTTTCATTCTAAATCAAAGATGGTGTTAAAACTCGTTGTAGGCGAGCACTAAGAAGATCTGACGTAATCATTTAAGCTGATCCGGAGTTT
>URKL01000049.1 GCA_900548485.1 uncultured Succinatimonas sp. | reverse complement strand
TCGCACGTTGGTCGATGGCATTTATAGTATTCCGCAGGAGGATCTAAACGAGTATTTAAATCTGCTCTTTCATAAGAGATTTTGTCATAAGAGCTTGAGCCACTCATAATCAAAGTCCCCTCGCGCTTATCATACCAGCGATTAAATAAATCAAATAACGCTAACTCCCAATCACTATCACCAGCAACAGCATCCGCATTATCTATAATTATAAATTGTGGCAATTTAATATCTAAAAGCTGTGGACTTAACATCATGCCTAAATGCAGATCTAGATAAAAACACTGTAAAGCAGGATTTCTAAGGCTGCGATAAAGAGCATTTAAAAGATGTGTTTTACCACAACCATGAGGTCCAAACACATAGTAAAACTCATGAGTTGTGTTCTCTAAAGCCTGTTTGAGCACTCTTACTGCCGCTTCATTAGAACCGACAACATAAGTATTAAAATCACCCCTATCAAAAAGTTGAAATGGCAATGTTTCCTGATAGGATTCGTGAATATTGCTCACAGGCTCTCCTTATTATTGCTCAATATTGCCTACCACAGGCTCTTTGACTTCAATGGTAGAACGAATTAAATCAGTACTGCCCTTGCCAATACCACTACGACCTGCACTAACTGCACCTGATGATTTATTAAAGGTATAAGTCCAAGAGGCTGTCTTGGTGAAATCACCACTATGAGCTAAGGTTCCATCTAAAATATCTACACTAGCACCTGTCTGTATTTCTACAATAATGCCCTCAGCCGTACGCGCAACAATCGGACTATTTGCTGGATACCCATATGTAACTAAAATATCAATAATTTTGTCATAATCAGCTACATTTTGAACATTTGTAATTAAAATTCTCACAAAATCAGCTCCTGCTCCTAAGGTAAAATAATCCTTAGCATCTGCGGCATCTGTATTTTGTGTATTCTTCATAAGGGTATCGGCAATACCAGCGGCCATATCCTTTGAAATATTCTCTCCATTTGAGATATTACTATCTAAAGATTTAGCCTTATTATCTAAAACTTCCCATTTAACCTCTTGTAAGCCAGACTCACTCTGATTTAAAAGACCTACAATAAAAAAACTACTACCATAACGAGACGAAGCTTTAGCTAAGCTGTTAATATCATGATTTAAAATAGTTTCAACAGATACGGATTGAATATCATCTAAATCCATCAAAGGAAGCATGATTTTATAGCGTTCTTGACTAGCATTGTTTAAAAGATCTTTTACAAAGGCATTATCATCATTATCTGCACTAAATATTGATTTACCGTCACATAACCACATTAAAACAGGCTCAGACATGCCTTCCCAAGAAGAAATACCCATAGAATTTAAAGTCTGTTTAATTTTGATCTCATCAAACATAACTTCTAACTTATCATTATCAATACTAAGGTTTTGACAAGTTGCATACATATCTTCAAGACTTATATCGAGTTTTTCACCGGGAGCTAATGTTGCTGTTGCCTTATCAAAGGCATTTTTAAAAGCAACATCAATTCCTACACTTAAATCTTCTTGAAAAACTAAGGGAGTATTAGCAAATGCAACAGAAGCACCTAAACTCCAGGTTAATAACATGGTTAAAATTATCTTGCTTTTCATAATCGGCCTTATATTTTCAACTGCCAAAATTGTTTTTTCTAAATTTTCTGAGAATCACATATTTCTATTTTTAACCTAATTTTACCACACTCATAGCATCTAAAATTTTCCGAAATTAAGTTCGAAATTGCAAAAAAACATCAATCAAAATTAACCTAAAAATAAAAACACGCTTCTTATATTTTCTTTATAGTTTTTTATTTTCTAAAACCTTTTTTCGTGATTTTTCAAAAGGGCTTCCTAAACTAAAAATATACTCAAAGCTAAAGAAACATAAATTTCAACATCAAAGCTTATTTTTAAGTTATAAGACAAAATTTGAAAACTGATAAACATATTCCTTGATAAAAAGATGGGCTTTTAGACGCAGATCTTTTTTTGATAAATTTATGGAACTAAAGCGCACAATCTTGTAGAATTATGAACATATTTTTTTCTGGAGACAGTCATGGCCAATTTAACCTATAAAGATGCCGGTGTAGATATTGATGCCGGTGAAGAACTTGTAGAACGCATCAAAGCTCCGGTAAAACGCACTAACCGCCCAGAAGTTATTGGTGGCTTAGGCGGCTTTGGCGCCCTTACTAGAATTCCTGCAGGTTATGAACACCCTGTTTTAGTTACTGGTACCGACGGTGTCGGCACTAAATTGCGTTTGGCCATTGACCTCAATCGTCATGACACTGTAGGTCAAGACTTAGTTGCCATGTGCGTTAACGATTTAATCGTTCAAGGTGCAGAGCCTTTATTATTCTTAGATTACTATGGTACTGGCAAACTCAATGTTGATGTTGCCGCTAAGGTTGTATCAGGTATCGCTTATGGTTGCGAGTTAGCTGGTTGTGCCTTAGTTGGTGGTGAGACCGCCGAAATGCCTGGTATGTATGAGGTTGGTGATTACGATTTAGCAGGCTTTAGCGTTGGCGTAGTTGATGAACCGAAAATCATTGATGGTTCTGCTGTAAAAGTAGGTGATGCTATCGTAGCTATCGGTTCTTCCGGTCCTCACTCTAACGGTTATTCTTTAATCCGTCGTATTTTAAAGGAAGTTGAAGCTAAGCCTTTATCCGATATTTTACCTTCCGGTACCTTATTAGCAGATGCCTTATTACAACCGACTAAGATCTATGTAAAGAGTATCTTAAAGCTTATCAAGGAAGTGAATGTTCACGCTTTAGCTCACATCACCGGTGGTGGCTTCTGGGAAAACATTCCGCGCGTATTACCTAAAGGCACTTGTGCTGCCTGTGATGGTTCTTCTTGGGAATGGCCTGAGGTCTTCTCTTGGTTACAATACAATGGTGGCGTTTCTCGTCACGAAATGTATCGTACCTTCAACTGCGGTGTTGGCATGATTGCTGTAATCGCTAAAGAAGATGTTCAAAAAACCATAGAGACCTTACAAGCTTGTGGTGAAAAAGCTTGGTTATTAGGTGAAATTAAAGAAGTTGGTGCTGACGGTGCTCAGGTAACCATTTCTGAATAAGTTTTTGCTTAAATAAAAAGAGTCCTTTGTGGCCCGACCCCAGTAAGTTAAATAAACCTACTGGGGTTTATTATATAAAAAAACTACTTATAAAAAGGTTCTTCCGTAAATTCTCGGAAGAACCGAAAAATATGTTAGGACATTACCATATCAACAAATAATTTAAAGATATCTTTAATGAAGAGTTATTATTTATGATCTAAATGCATTCACAAAAACAATACATAGCTATAGATTTAAAATCATTTTATGCATCTGTTGAATGTGTAGAACGAGGCTTAGATCCCCTAGATACACATTTAGTAGTTGCAGATGCGTCTCGTACAACAAAAACCATTTGCCTTGCTGTAAGTCCCTCTCTAAAAGCACTGGGCATCAGTGGTCGAGCTCGTTTATTTGAAGTTGTAAAAGCAGTAAAAAACTTAAATCAATATCGATCCCATCAAGGGTCTCTTAGACTCAATCAAACAAGTATTGTTGATAGTATCTTAAAAATACATCCTGAATATGCCATAGACTATATTATAGCTCCACCAAGGATGGCTCTATATCTTGACTATAGTTCTCGAATTTATAAAATTTATCTCAAATATATTGCCCCAGAAGATATAGTTATCTACTCTATAGATGAAGTTTTTATTGATGCTACAACCTATCTTAAAAACTATAAAATTAAAGCTTGGGATCTAGCCTCAAAAATACTAAATGAAATCCTAGAAAAAACTGGTATTACAGCCACAGCAGGGATCGGCACTAATCTTTATTTAGCCAAAATTGCAATGGATATTGTAGCTAAACATACCAAAGCAGATCGTAATGGTTTAAGGTTAGCTACTCTTGATGAATATAGTTATCGTAAATATTTATGGGATTATCAACCCATTACAGATTTTTGGCGAGTTGGAAAAGGTTATGCCAAGCGCCTAGCTACAGAAAATATCTTCACTATGGGAGATATTGCCAGATGTTCTTTAGGTAAAGAGCACGATTATTACAATCAAGCCTTACTTTATAAAATTTTTGGCGTTAATGCAGAATTACTCATAGATCATGCTTGGGGGTATGAAAGTACGACAATAGCAGATATTAAAGCCATCCGCCCCGAACGCAAAAGTCTCAGTGAAGGTCAGGTTTTAAATTGTCCTTATACTTATATACAAACTAAAATTATCCTGCAGGAAATGTCTGAACAATTAGCATTAAATCTTACCAAAAAACATTTATTGTCAGAAAAATTAGTTTTAACTATAGGCTATGATAGCGACAATCTAAAAAAAACACACTTAAAACAAAAATATCAAGGTGAGATTGTTATTGATAATTATGGGCGTCAAGTACCTAAAAGTGCACATGGGACTAAGTCCATGCCTAAAGCTAATAACTCTCAAAACATCATTAGAGAATATACATTAAAGCTTTTTGACGACATCATAAATAAAAATCTACTAATAAGGCGCATTAACTTAACGGCAATTATGCTAAAAAAAGAGTCTTTATCAGAGAATAAAACTCAAGAACCTAGACAACTTGATCTTTTTGCTGATTTTGAAGAAATTCAACTCCCCAAAACATCACCAACTTTAGATCTAAAAAAAGAGCATAAACTTCAAGAAGCGATGTTAAAGCTCAAACATAAATATGGAAATAATGTGATTTTTAAAGCAGTCGATCTTCAAGAAGAAGCTACTGCTATTCAAAGAAATTCTCAAATTGGTGGGCATAAGGCATGAGTAAATATGATGATATTATCAATATTAACTATCCATTCCCTGGAATAGTTCACAAACTCACCGCTAAAGAACGAGCTGCACAATTTCTCCCTTTCGATGCTCTTGCAGGTTACGATGAAGCTATAGAAGAAAACTCCTTACCTTTGCCGGAGCTTAATAGCTTAGATGATGATCAAAAATCAGAATTAGATCGTAAATTACAATTTCTACTCCATAACTTAAATCTATGCGCCCAAGTTATGATCACTTATCTTGAAGAAAATCAACATCATCAAATGCAGAAAAATATAATTTATGGTTATATTCAAAAATTTGACCCGCAATATCAAACTATTACTTTAAATTCAGGGAAACACTTAAACTTAAAATGTATTCAATCTATTGAAGGTCAAATCTTTAATACTCTTTAATCACGAGGAGGTAATTTATCCCAAATACGACACTTTAAAAACAGATCTTGATCGCCGTTATAAAAGGAAGTATTCACATCTAAAATACCTAATAAACTATGGAAGAAATTGTCTTGACTAAAACTTAGCTTAGCTTCATTGGCTAAACAATTCATATCCATTTTATGATCCTCAACAAAAGAATTTGAAAAATAAGTCATCATTGGTACGAATTTCTGCTCATCTGGCGCTAAAGCATATGGGGCTCCATGTAAATACAAACCCATTTCGCCTAAAGACTCTCCATGATCTGATATATAGAACACACCAGTACCAAAGTTTTGTTGATAAGGTTCTAAACTCTTAATGACCTCAGAGAGAATGTAATCTGTATAAACTAAGGTATTGTCATAAGCATTGACGATTTCCTCTCGCGAGCAATTTTCAATATCTCCACGCTCACAAGTCGGGAAAAATACTTTTTTATCCTCAGGAACACGTGCAAAATAAGTCGGTCCATGACTACCAATAATATGTAGGAATATTACCGAACTTTTTTTGTTCTGAGTTTGTAACTGTAAACGCTCTTTTAATAAAGGTAATAAAACTTCGTCGTAACAACCATCAGCGCCACATTTTCCCTTTAATTTAGGATCACTATTTGAAATTAAAACATTATTGATACGCTTACAAACACCCTTACAGCCACCATCATTGTCATACCAATAAACATCATAACCTGCATATTTAAGCAAATCTGTAAGATTACTTGAATTTTGAGCTTTTACCTCATCATACTCTTCTCGATTTTGTCGTGAAAACATACAGGGAACAGAAACTGCGGTAGCAGTACCACAACTTTGAACTGGTGCAAATTTAATCAAATTTTCAAACTTATCTGTATAAGGAGTAGTGTTACGCTCATAACCATTATGTTTGAAATTTTGTGCTCTGGCAGTCTCACCTACAACTACGACAAACAATTCAGGACGTTCCCAAGAGTTATCAATAAAAGATTTCTTTCCAAACTCATCAAACTTAACCACAGTCGGGAAATACATTTGTTTTAAAGCTTTATATCCATAATAAACATAATTGTAAGGAGAAATTTCTTTGCGTAAGATACTATTATTGCGACCAATGGAAGCATAATTTTGATAATAAGGAATTGCAATTGCAACTAAAGTAATTGCAGCTATTACAAAAACTAATAATCTTTGCCATATAGCCTTAAAAAGGCTTTGTGGCCATTTTATTTTTATATAACAAAGAAAAATTGCAGGTAAAACGCCATAAATAAAAGCAGCTAGAATTGATTCTAAAGATATATAACCTCGGGCTTCGGCAAAATTAGTCGAAAAGATATTAACCATCATGTCATAATCGAAAATAATGCCGTATTTAGTCGCAAAATATCCTACTTGAGCTCCTGTTACGATTAGAAAAATCATAGCTCCTTTAAAAATATATTTAGAACTAAAAAATAGAAAGACTATGCTTAGAGCTGAAAATAAAACTAAGGGAGGAGTTAATGAGAATAAAGAGCCTACTCCTTCAGAATGAGACAAGATGGTATAAAAATGCGTTAAAATCTGTTGATTCAATACGGTCGAAAAATAAAGAACCACCGCATAAAAAACCACATACCAAGGAGCACTTATTCTTTTCATGATCTTTCCTAAAATGATTTACATAAGAAATCTAAAAAACTTTTCCTTTAATCAAAGTTTTAAAAAACATTTAACATCGAGTTAATTAGACTGTAAAAAACGTGAAACGTTTAACAATTATCAATACAATTGTTAAATTTTTATTAGATTGCTCTAGGAAAGGAATTTTTAAGTACTAAAAAAATATTTTATTTTTTATTAAATCAAAATGTTAATTTGCTTACTTATACATAATTTAAAAATATGTTCAAACGAAAAAAAGGCCTTTAAAGGCCCTTTTTTAGATAAAAAATGATTAAGCTTTAGCCATTAATTCTTCAATACCACGGATCATGATATGAATAATCATTGTATGAACTTCTTGAATGCGATCTGCATAACCGTGATGAGGAACAATAATATTTACATCGCCATACTCTTTGAGTTTGCCACCATCCTTACCTAAAAGTAAGACTGTTTTAATTCCTTTTTGACGACAAACTTTACAGGTTTCAATAATATTTTTAGAATTACCTGAAGTTGAAATACCTAAAAAAACATCGCCTTTCTTGCCTAAGCCCTCAACAAAACGAGAAAATATATAATCAAATCCATAATCATTGCCAACACAAGTCAAATGACTAGGATCACAGATAGCTATTGCGGCGTAAGCAGGTCTATCATCGCGGAATCTTCCACTTAATTCCTCAGCAAAATGCTGAGCATCACACATACTGCCACCGTTACCCGCACTTATAATCTTGCCATCGGATTTAAGCGCTGTAGCCATAAGCTCTATCGCTTTTTCAATCAGCTCGCGGGTATCATTTTTGGCAATAAAATTACCTAAAACTTCATATTCTTGACGTAAGTCGTCTAAAACACTAAATGACAGCATTATCTCTCCTCATCTTTTTTGACCCGGCCCATAACCCGATCTTCCCATTCCATATATTGCTTATGGTCTTCTTTTAGATATTCTTCATATAATTTTTGTTGCTCATCACTCAAAAGTTTAGTCATCATTTCCTCTTTTTGAGCTTTAAGCCGTGATTTATATTCTTTTTTACTTTCTTCTTCGCCTTTTTTTAAAAAGGGTACATCAAAATCATCGCTCCAGGTGCTACCTGCAAAACTTATACCATCAACCTCTTTTAAAGGTCTACTTTGTGCTAACTCAATCAGATTTACAGTATGAACTACTGCTCTTTGCGGTTCTACAGGCATAAGCGGTAACTTAACTCCTGAAGGTCTTTGCCAGCGTTTAATATCCACAGTAGAGAGGCCGTCACCAAAGTTAAATGACCTTTGGCCACCTGTCATAGCCAAATAAACCTCAGCTAAGATTTGCGCGTCTAACAAAGCTCCGTGCATAGTACGAGCTGAACGGTCAACATCATAAATATTACATAGATTGTCTAAGTTTACCTGATGTCCTGGGCACAATTTCATCGCCAAAGACACGGTATCTATGACCGTTGCTAGATCGGTAGTTCTTTCAGATGAACCTAATAACATCCATTCTTTATCTAAGAATCCAACGTCGAACTTAGCATTATGAATGAGGAGTTCTGAACCGCGAATAAAATCCATAAGCTCAGAAGCTACATCTTTAAATTTAGGTTTATCCTTTAAAAAATCATCGGATATACCATGAACTGCAAAAGCTTCTTCATCTACTAAACGTTCAGGATTAACATATAGCTGTAACTGTCTACCGGTGAGCTTACGATCGATAATCTCAACACAGCCAATTTCAATAATGCGGTGATCTCCTGGAGTACCGTCATCAGACTTTCCTGTAGTTTCTGTATCTAAAGCTACCTGTCGCTTCATAAGTCCTATCCCAAAAGCCAATATTGTTAAAAACTAGCTATATAAAAAATAATAGTTTAATTTATTTTAGAATTTAAGTATTTTAGCAAAATCTTTTAAAACCACCTATCTTGATGCTATACAAAAACTCAACGCTAAAGATTAACTTTAAATGTCTTTCCTCCAAAAGAAATTAGGGAGGGTAAATATGCAGATTATAAATACAATGTCTGCCGTGAAAAACCTCTGTTTTTTTCCATATACAGCTATACTAAAGTCATAAAAAAACAGGAACAATCTTACTTAAATGAAGCAAATCTGACGACAGACAAAAATTTCAAGATCTTTCTGTGGATATACAGCCAATGCGGATGAAAACGCAACGGAAAATATCCTTATGGTAGGGATCTCCTAGCTAGATCAGGAAGTGAACACTAAAAAGAGTCAGTACTACAAAATCACTGAAGCTAGAAAGAAATGTCCGTAATAGGAATTCTCTTGCTTTATGAGAAAGGAGAGAAAGTCAAAAAAAACTAGGCTGACAAGCTATATTTTTTATAACGTATTGATTTTTATATAAAATTATTTTAGTTGTTTTGTGTTATAATTTTTTTGAATTATTCGATGCTCACAAGGGAGGTGCCATATAAAGGCGTAGCCTCTATTGTAAAATTGATAATGGCGTTTTATGAAAAAAGTTTCCCTATTTACTGATGGCTCTTGTCTTAAAAATCCTGGACCTGGTGGTTTTGCTGCGATTTTGCGCTATGGTAATGCACAAAAAGAAATTTCTTTAGGCTACACCTTAACTACCAATAATCGTATGGAATTGATGGCCGTAATCAAAGGACTTAATGCTTTAAAAGAACCTTGCGAGGTAACCATAACTACTGATAGCCAATATGTGAAAAATGGTATGACCAAATGGCTTGAGGGCTGGAAAAAAAATGGTTGGCGCACTAGTAATAAAACACCAGTTAAAAACCAAGATTTATGGCAACTATTAGATACAGAATGTCAACGCCATAAATTACATTGGGAATGGGTTAAAGGTCATGATGGTCATCCTGAAAATGAACGTTGCGACCAATTAGCTCGCTCTTGTGCAAGCAACGAAGCCTTAGCTGATGATATCGGCTTTAAACCTTAAGAATTAAGGAAAGAGCAGGATTTATAATGATTACAAAAAAATTTTTAAATCTATTAGGCTCTCCCCTACCGATGATTTCTCATCCCAAAGCTTCGGTAGAATACTTATGCCCGAT
>URKL01000048.1 GCA_900548485.1 uncultured Succinatimonas sp. | reverse complement strand
ATTTCAATTATTAAACAATATATAGAACAGCAGAACACACCGGATTAGAAAAATTATAAAGTCTGATCTTGAACAGATCAGACTTTATAGACATTAACTTAATGTTTTAAAAGGATTTTTTATTACTAGTATCAAATAATAAAAGATTTACTGGCTTAACTTAATGTTATTAAGAAAGTCTTCTATTATAAATTTTGCTTGCGGTATGTCATCTCGATAAATACCGAGACTCTCTAGAATTGTACAATCTGGAGGCAAACTTTGTTTTAACTCTTGATTAAGTCTGGGCATTCCACTTGTACCGTGAGAGAAAAATGGAACTATTGTTTTTCCTTCAAAATCTTTTTTATTATTTTCAATATAGCTAATCATAGGCATGGGTAGAGATCCTCCCCAATTTGGACAACCTATAAAAATTACATCATAATTTTTAATAGAAGGAATTTTGTTGATTTCAGGTCTAGTGTTATGAGCTTTTTCAGTGGACACTTGCTCTAAACATTCGTCAAATATTCCCGAATATTTATTCTTTGTAACAATTGAAAATTTATCGGCTCCAATTTGTTGAGTGATAATATCAGCCATTAACCCAACATTACCAGGAAGAATAACACTTGCAGATGTTATAGCATCTACATCAAAATCATCTGAAATCCTTTCTACATTCTCAGCCCAAGTGAAATAAACAACCGCATATTTTGATTGTTTGGCATAAGTAACGGTACTAAATAGAAGAAAAATTATTAAAAATAAATATTTCTTTAAATGCATATCGTTTACCTCTTTTTTAGCTAAATATATCAAAGGCTTCAATACAATAATTTCAAAAAAAATTTGAAGATTATATAAATAATTCAAGGACAGTAATGAAAATACAAATCATCACTATCCTTGTCACAATTTTTATTGAGCTACCTGCTCTAATGCTTCTTTGACAACATTAGGCAAAGAACTATCTTCTGTATTTGAACCTCTAACTTCAACAAGAGGAATAATATTAGAATTTGGAAGACTTGATTTTAGATCGTCAATACTATGACCAAAACTACTTCCTCCATGTGTAACAAAAACATAGATATTTTTGTTATCTAGATTTGCCGCATCTAAAAATGATGTTACAGCTTTAGGGTATGTTGCCCACCAAATAGGAAAACCTAAATAAATATCATTATATGAACTAACATCAGGGATACTTTCAAGTTCAACTTTTGTATCATTGGCAAATTCTTCTTGTACTACCTTAAGAGTTTCATCATAAGATGCTGGATACTTTTTTACAGTTTTAAGTTCTAAAATATCTGCATTAGTTTGACGTGCAATTTCCAATGCAACTCTTTGAGTATTTCCCACTGCTTGTTCAGGATTTTCTACACCTAATCTATTATGAATAGATGTAAAATAAACTACGGCGTTATCTGCTGCATATGTACTTGAAGTTGCACCTAAAAATAAACAAGCTAAAACTAATAATTTTCTTTTCATAATAAAAATCCTTTATGCTTTCTTAACTAAATCTAAGGCAGTTAATGTTCTTGGGAAACCTAAATAAGGTGTCATAACTTTTAATGTATCTATAAGAATATCTTTAGAATTACCGACCTTTAAATTAGCTTGGATATGTACTTGTAATTGACTTTGATGTGCACCTAAAGCTGTAATGTAAACAAATGTTAAAAGCTCTCTTTCTTTTAAAGAAAGATCTGATCTTGTGTAGAAATCACCAAAACAATAAGCTGTGAGCATATCAACAGTTATAAGCTTTTCGTTATTTTGGGCATTTTGATGCATGGTTGTGATTGCATCACCAAATAAAAACTTTTGAATATCAAGGCCTGAATTAAATCTAGTGTCTTGATTTACTGTAGATGAACTTGGAGTCTCTTCTCGTAACTTAAGCTCTGTAATAACTTTACTTAATCTTTCTAAGGCTGTTTGTGTAGAAGATATACCAACATATGGAGCTCCTTGCATTAAAGATTCTCGCAACATAAGAACTGGAACTTTATTGGCGATCGCTTCAGTTATGCAATCATCAAAATAGGTGGAATTGTAAAGTACACTTAAAGTAGCTGTTTTTACTAAATATTGAGTATTGATATCTAAAGATACGTTATCTCTAATTTGACTTTGTACGGAACTATTGATTCTTGATAAATCTCCAGTTATAGCATCAGCATTAGCTCCATTACATAAAAGAGCACAAAATACAGTAGTAGCCAATATTTTTAATTTCATAATAATCTCCGTTTTTATTGTTCTTTTGCCAAAAGATCTTTTAGTTTCATGATGTCTTCATCAGTGCGGTTACCGTATATAACTAATGATGAAAGCTCTGCTTCGAATTTAGTTAACAGCTCTTCACTAATAGAGATATTGCAGGAATCAAAATTTTTTTGAATTCTTTCAATCTTTCTCATACCAGGAATTGGTATAGCGTTTTGATGCTTAGATATGATGTAAGATAAAGAAAATTGCGCTTTTGTTGCCCCAACCAATGCCGCATATTTTTCTATCAATAAAAGAAGCTTCTGGTTTTTTCTTATATTCTCTTTGGAGAATCTAGTTATAGCTCTTCTTACATCATCTCCAAAGTAAGTAGAGTTCTCATCATATTTACCAGATAAAAAGCCTGCTCCCATCGGAGAAAAAGGTACGAAAACAATATTTAGAGAATCACATAAACTAGCTTCTTTTTCGTACATGCGTTCCATAATTGAATACTCATTTTGTACGGCAAATAACTCTCTTGTATCATTCAATAGTTTTATTTGCTCGCATGAAGCTTGGGATACTCCATAATGACGTATAAGACCCTCATCAATTAGTTTTCCTAGAGCTAATGCCACGTCATTAAGGCGAATATTTGGATTTATGCGATGATAATAATAAAGGTCGATATATGATGTATTTAACCTTTTAAGTGAGGAGATTAGATGTTCTTTAATAGTAAAATAAACATTATCTTTAGCTTCATTAGGCAGATGAAATTTAGTCGCTAAAATAATGTCTTTTCTGAAATTATGGATTGCTTTACCAACTAATATTTCATTTTGTCCATCTGCATAACATTCAGCTGTATCGAAAAAATTACATCCAAGATCATATGCTTTATTGACTAAAGCAATAGAATCTTTTTCAGATGGTATGGCTCCATAACCATGACTTAAGCCCATGCATCCATATGAAATTTTTGAAATTTCAAGATCTTTAATGCTTGTATACTTCATTATTAAGCCCAACTTACGGTTTATTTTATAGAGAAGTTAATTGATACATTGGATGGCAAGTTAATAAAATCACTTGAATCATCTAACATTTTGCCAATGGGATAAACTTCCATGTTTAAATTAGGTCCAGCCGCCTTGTTATAAAAAATGGCAATAGTTCTATTTGCAGGACAATAAGTTATATCCCCATTTTCAAAAACTTTCTGCCCTCTAAAATTTGGTTGTTCAACACCATCTATGGGGCCATATAATTCTCTAGAACCGTAGTTATACATATTTACGGTAACTGGAAATTGAGCTATTACATTTTGAGCTAATTCTGATGAATTAAAACTAGCGCTCAATTCCTTACCATTTACAGTTATTTTTCCAAGGATAGGACTGTCAGCACTCCCTTTTTGTGTTGAATTAGGGTCTGTACTGATTAGATTGTTGTCTTCTAGATACTGTTTAACAATTTGCTGACTTTGAGTTACATTTCCGGCATCTAATGAAAGAATATCTAAAACTTTTGCCTCTTTTGCTATTGTAGATATCTGCTCATAGCTTAAGCCTTGACCAAAGCCATTGTGGGTACAAAACGGAACAACTGTTTTACCCTCTAAATCAAGATTATTTAAAAAAGAAATAACTGCTCTAGGCACTGAATTTGCCCAAACAGGAAAACCTATATAAATAGTGTCGTATTTACTTATATCGATAGAGTTAACTTCAATAAAAGCATTATTATTTTGTTCATCATGATTTAGATCTACTAACTCATCACTATTTCCAGGTAGCGTTTCTTGGGTTTTTATAGGAAAGAGAGGTGCATTTGTATACTCAGAAATAATTGAAGCCACAAATTTTGTTGTACCAACTTGAGTTCCTTTATAATCAAGAACACTGGCCATAGTACGAGCATCTGTAACCGTATCTCCTGAATTGTTTTCTGCACGGGTGAAATAAGCAATTACACTTTCTTGAGAAAAAGCTGGAGCAGTGGTTAATAAAGCACTACATAGCAAAACAATATTTTTTATTGTCTTCATTTGAGACCTCCATATTTTTTATTATTTTTAATATAGAGGTATACTTATATGTTGTTAAATGCTAAATAAACATATACTGGTATAACTATTTTTTTATTATTATGGATATTAAAGCTCTTAAATATTTTTTAGTCATTGCTCAAGAGCAATCAATTAATAAAGCCTCAAACATCGTATATATTTCGCAACCAGCTTTAACAAGACAAATCCAAAAACTTGAAGAAGAGCTTGATACACAACTGTTTTTTCGAACTAAAGATGGACTTAAACTAACTTCACAAGGTATTAAATTACAACTTTGGGCTAAAGAAATAGTCTCTTTAGCAAATAGAGCAAAAAATGAAATTAAAAATAACAATTTAGATATTGAAGGCAGAATTGCCATTGGCTGTGGCGAGCAACAAGCTTTCGATAAATTAGCGCAACATATTACCGATTATCAAAAATTACACACAAAAGTAAATTTTGAAATTTTTACAGGTAATGCTGATTTAATAAAATACAAATTAGAACGTGGAAGTTTAGATCTTGCTTTAGTTATCAATCCTATAGATACAGATTTTTATGACAAAATTGATCTTCAAGAACAAGAAGATTTTGTGGTTTTGATGCGCAATGATGATCCATTATCTAAATTTGATACTATCAGTTTAGATATGCTCTCTGATTCAAATGTAATTTTTCCACGGCGCCTACAGATTTTTCATCATTTGACCGAAAAAGCCTCAATTCAAAATATAAATATTTCTACCTCGTCTTTATCTTCAAATGCTTCGATTCTTGTACAAAAAGGTTTTGGTTATGCCATAACAATCAATTCCTTTAAACAAAGACCTTTGCCTCAAGGAGTTATTTATAAACCTTTATCTTTTGCCTCATGCACAACAAGCTCAATTATTTTTAAAAAACAAATACATGTATCTAATGTATTAGATGATTTTATTAATTATTTAAGACTTTGTTATAAAAAATAATTTACGTTTTTTCTATAGCGTTATTAAAAATAGTGCAATCCTAAATATTAAAAAAATGTCAGAGTTTTTCTCTCTGACAAATTTTGTAAATATCCTAATTAGATAAAAGTAAGATTTACATATTAGTTTTTATAAAATTAGCTATTTCATCAAAGGGAATTATATTTTCTTTGTAATATAAATCTGTATGATTTGCATCTTTAACAATTAGTAACTGCTTATTTGACGTTAATTGCTTAAAAATATCTTCACTAAAATATCTAGAGTGAGCTTTTTCCCCATGAACCATAAGTACAGGGGTTTTGATTTCATTAATATTATTAAGAATTGGCATGCCAATTAAATCGATTGATGATGTGGTAGTAAAACCATCATTAGAACCAACAGATCTTTCATGATATCCTTGTTTTTCTTTATAAAAATTATGGTAATCAACTACAAATTGAGGAGTTGACTCATCAATTTGTTCAGGGACACCACCTATTTTTTTATATGAGTTATTTTTATAGTCTTCAGTTCTTTGAGCGTTTAATGATTTAAGTAAATTAAAGCGTTCATCAGCCGTTTGTTTATCAAAATATCCGTATTTTGTAACTCTTGTCATGTCATACATAGTAACAGTTACAACAGATTTTAATCTTGTATCCATGGTTGCAGCATTTAATGCAAAACCACCAAATCCACAAATACCAACAATAGAGACTTTATCTCCATCTATATCTTCTCTATTTAATAGATAATCAACAGCAGCCATAAAGTCTTCTGTATTTATATCAGAAGATGAAATATCTCTTGGTAATCCACCACTCTCTCCTGTATAAGAAGGGTCAAAAGCTAATGTTATAAAACCATACGAAGCGAGTTTTTGAGCATAAAATCCAGAAACTTGCTCTTTAACTGCTCCATAAGGACCTGAGATAGCAACGGCCGGTAATTTTCCGGAAACATTTTTAGGTATATATAGATCTCCAACCAGATTTATTCCATATCTGTTATGAAAAACTACTTTTTTATGTGTCACAGATAAATCTTCAGCAAAAACTTTATCCCATGCTGTTGTAACACTAATTTTTTGATCGTTAACCCCAGTAAGAACCTCGATATTATCTGTTGAAGTACATGCGCTTAGCAGAAAAGTTGTCATAATTGCTGTTGGTATGATCTTTTTCATTTATACCTACCTATTTTGTTACAAATGCTTTGTTATTTATTAACCCGATTTATAAGGTAACTTTATGTTTGTATTTAATGTTTAACAAATATTTTAAATTTATAAGCATCTATAAAATTTATGCATCGCTGGTATATGAAAAATTATATGGTGTTATCAAATAACCAGATTTGATCGTGTAAAATCAAATAGTTAATTAACATTTAAAAAAAATGAATAGGAAATAGGGGTTTAGGAGTGGACTTAAATGGTTTTCTCGGTTTTCGTTCACTCTCTCAAAACCCAGCAAAAAAGCTTTATATACTGTTCATATGCATTTACTATCTAATAAATTTCTTTATTATAAAGATAGATTTTGCGAATTGTCTATTCTGATAGTTAAATGCTTATAAGGATTTTTTATGCGTTATTTTTTTTCTTTTTTTGTATTTATATTTTTTTTGATTTCTGGATGTAGTAGTAATTCAACTATATCCAAACATGCAGATTTAAATAAATACAATTATGTAGTATTACCATATGTGATGTCGTATTCAGGTAATGCTGAGCTTATGGCTCTTGAAGTTAAAATTTATGATTCATTAGCTTCTACGAGATTAAATGTAATTGGCGATAAAGAAATCTCTGCTTTAACCGAAACAGAAAAAAAGCAGTTGTTAGAAGCTAGATTTTCAGCAAGTCAAGATAGCGATTATACAAAGATAAGTGTTAATTTCGTTGATTACAGTACAGGACTCCCTATAGCCTCTTGTTATGGAGCTTATGGTCTAGGTATTGATAAAGCTAGCGATCTCGAAGGAGCTGTAAACAAAGTAACAAAAGAAATTTCTCAGCTATTTTAATCAATTAAATCATACTGCTTAGCTTTTCAGTAGCTTCCTTTAAGAAGATCACCTGTTCCTCAATAGGTTTTTTGGCGTATTGTTGCAATACTCCAGAGATACTAACAGCTGCAACAATATTGTTGTTTCTATCTAAAACTGGTGCCGCTAAACAAATTACACCTTCACAGTCTTCTTCATTGTCTATGGCAAAACCATGCTCTTTAACCTTATCCAAGCTTTTACGTAAAACATCTATATCAGTGATAGTTTTCTCTGTATATTTTTGAAAAGGTCCTAAGGTTTCTAAAAGATGCTCTCGTGTTTTTTCATCAATATAAGATAAGAATACCTTGCCTAGAGCCGTACTATTTAGAGGTAGTTGCTTTCCAACATAACTATTTACAATGATTGCAAATGGGCTTTCAACTTTTACTAAATATGATGGATAGTTGTCTGTGAGAACACCCAAATGACTTGTAAGCCCTGTTTTATTAGTAAGATCGCGTAAGATCGGGTAAGCAATTTCTTTGATATTAAAACAATCTATCGCTTTTTTTCCCCATTTACTTAAACGTAAAGATAGGAAATATAACTCTCCTTGTTGGCGAATTAAACCATGGGCTAAAAGACTTTTAATTAACAAAAAAGTAGAACTTTTGGGTAAATTTAAATTTGTGTATAACTCTGTAAAAGTTACACCTGCGATATTATCAGATAAGTAATCTAGTATAGCTACGCTTTTATCTATAGCTGGAGTCGATGTTTTAATCATAAAGAGGCTGACTAAAAGTTAGTATTGTTTTAATTTAAAATCCAAGCAATTCTAATAAAAGTTGCTTAATTAAGGCTATTTTACCTTTTCTAAGTACGACTCTAAAAGAGTCGTACTTTATTTTCCCCTCTGTACTTAAGCTTTAGTGATTATAACGAGGAGGTTCTTTTGCAATTTGCTTAAATTTTAAAGCACTTTCGATTACCGCTCCAGAATTTAATTGAGTAACTGTATTACGATAAATTTCCTGCCAAGGAGTTTTAGCTTCTACGACTTCAATTTTCATTTCTTTACGGCGTTGCGTAAGCTCTTCATCAGATAAAAGCACATTGCAACTATTCTTATTAAGATTTACCTCAATAATGTCTCCATTACGTAATAAAGCTAATCCTCCGCCTACAGCACTTTCAGGGGATGCATGCAAAATAGAAGGACTGTCAGAGGTTCCTGATTGTCTACCATCACCTAAAGTCGGTAAACTCTCAATACCCTTTTTGATTAAATATGCCGGAGGTTGCATATTTACTACTTCAGCAGCTCCAGGCCAACCTACAGGACCTGTACCTCGCATTACTAAGATACAATTTTCATCAATGTTTAATGTTGGATCTTCAATACGTTCATGATAATCCTCAGAGCCATCAAAAACTATAGCTTTGGCTCTAAAAATCCCCTCCTCACCAGGATTTTGCAAATAACGCTTAGAGAAATCTTCTGAAATAACAGAAGTTTTCATAATTGCAAAGTCAAATAAGTTACCTGAAAGAACTACAAAGCCTGCGTCTTCCTTAATAGGTTTATCATAAGCATAGATAACATCTCTGTCAGTTGTAACACAATCTTTGATGTTTTCTTCAACAGTCTTACCTGTAACAGTAATCTCATCTTTAAAGAGTTTATCGTTAACCAAAAGTTCATGCATAACCGCAGGGACACCTCCTGCTCTATAGAAAGATTCGCAGAGATATTTTCCTGATGGCTGAACATTAGTCAAAAGTGGAATATGGTAAGAGTTATCAATCCAGTCTTGAGATGTAAGTTCGATACCAGCATGACGAGCCATTGCATCTAAATGTGGTTGCGCATTAGTAGAGCCGCCAAGAGCTGAATTTACTCTAATAGCATTTAAGAATGATTTTTTAGTTAAGATTTTTGATGGACAGAGATCTTCTTTTACCATGTCCACAATTCTAAGACCTGTATAATAAGCCATCTGTGAACGTTCTCTGTAGGCTGCAGGAATAATAGCGCTACCAGGTAATGCTAGACCTAAAACTTCAGCCATACAATTCATAGTTGAAGCGGTTCCCATAGTATTACAGTGACCTACAGATGGAGCAGAACTCATAGCTCTATCAAAGAATTGATCTTTAGTAATCTCTCCTGCAGCATATTTACGGCGAGATTGCCAAATAACAGTACCAGAGCCTACAAGTTGATTTTCCCAATGACCATCAAGCATTGGTCCACCATTGATAGCAATTGCTGGAATATCCATAGTAATGGCTGCCATAATTGCTGAAGGAGTGGTTTTATCACAGCCTGTGGTTAAAACCACACCATCGATAGGATAACCATATAAAATCTCAACTAAAGATAAATAGGCAAGATTTCTATCTAAAGCAGCTGTTGGTCTTTTACAGTTTTCAAACAGAGGATGGGTTGGAAACTCCAAAGGAATTCCACCTGCATCTCTAATACCATCACGGATCCTCTTGGCTAATTCAAGATGAACGCGATTACAAGGATTTAAATCACTACCGCTTTGGGCAATACCAATAATTGGACGACCACTTCTAAGCTCTTTAGCAGTAATGCCATAATTCATAAATCTCTCAAGATAAAGAGCAGTCAAATCAATGCGCTCATTATTATCGAACCATTCTTGAGATCTTAACTTTTTCATAATGACTATTGCTCCAATACTTTTTAAGCAAGATAAAAAAATATATGTGGCTAAAAAACATCCCCTGTTGCACAAAAATTTGAATCAGGATGAAAGCCAC
>URKL01000047.1 GCA_900548485.1 uncultured Succinatimonas sp. | reverse complement strand
AAGACGAGGTATAGGTGAGGTTACTATTGCTACCTTAACTAAGGCGGCCAAACTTACTGGAAAATCCATCTTTCATAGTGCATTAAATCCTGCAGTTACTCGCGACCTTCAGCCTAGACAACAAAGCGCCCTAGGAGACTTTATGCGAGTATTTATACGTCTACAATCAAAAATAAATGTCGATAAAGGCTTATGGCTTACAGAACATATTCTTGAAGAACTTCAATATGAAAATTATCTTCGCTGTAATTCCGAAAGTCGTGCCGCTATTGAAGCCAAAATAAAAAATGTCAAACAGCTACTTTCATGGGTACAAAGACTCATAGTAGGCAAACGGAATGAGGAGGGATTAAGTTTTATTGAGGCTATTGATAGATTGGGTTTACGAGAAATGCTCGATCGTCAAGATGATACCTCAAATAACGATGCTGTACAGCTTATGACCCTCCATGCAGCTAAAGGCTTAGAATTTTTAATGGTGATCTTAGTCGGTATGGAAGAAGGTATTTTACCGCATAAATCAAGCTTTGATTTGCCCTACGGTATTGAAGAAGAACGACGTTTAGCCTATGTAGGTCTAACTCGAGCTCGAGAAGATCTCATTATTACCTATTGCAAAAAACGTCATAATAAAAATATCTTAGAAGATATTAAACATCAAGGACCTAGTCGCTTTTTAGAAGAACTTCCCGAAGAACTTATAGATAGAAGCAATACAATAAGTAAAGCTCAAGAGGCTCAAAAATTTAGCTCCATAGATACAGCCTTAGAAGATCTTCTCAAAGCATTTTCTTGATTTCTGCCCCTTGCTAAAGCAAGGGGATTTATACTGCAAGCTACTTATCTAGCTCTGTAACAGATAGAGCCTTGATGGTATCTGTCAAGATTCCAATTTATCCACCAAAAATTGCGATTTCTGCATTAGTCCATTTTTTAAAAGGCACTAAAATTTGCTAAATCTAAAAAAAATGGCGGTATCACCCGCCATTTTTTATATAAAACTAATAATTAAAAATTAGTTATTACCTACAGTGATTTCCTTCATATCAGACATGTAAGCACGAAGCTTGCGGCCTACAACCTCAATCGGATGATTACGGATGCAATCATTAACACGAATGAGTTCAACGTTATCAACGCAGTTATCACCATCTAAGCCATTACCAAAGACATCTAAAGAGGTCTTTGCCATAAAGTCCTTTAAGAGAGGAATTGCGGCATTAGCAAATAAGTAGTTACCATATTCAGCAGTATCAGAAATAACTACGTTCATCTCGTATAAACGACGACGAGCAATAGTATTGGCAATTAAAGGTAACTCATGTAAAGACTCATAGTAAGCAGACTCAGGATAAATACCAGATTTAGTCATGGTCTCAAAAGCTAACTCAATACCAGCCTTAGCAAAAGCAACCATTAAAATGCCCTTATCGAAGTACTCTTGCTCAGAGATCTTGCAGTCGCAAGTAGGAGCATTCTCAAAGGCACACTTAGCAAAGTTTTCACGCCAAGTGTGGAGGTTAACATCACCATTAGCCCAGTCTTCCATCATAACACGAGAGAATTCACCACTTTCGATGTCATCCATATGCTTTAAGTAAAGATCCTTCATTAAGGTCTTGAGCTCTTCTGCTAAATAGAAAGCCTTAACCTTAGCAGGATTAGATAAGCGATCCATCATATTGGTGATACCACCCTGCTTTAAGGCTTCACAAACAGTTTCCCAACCGTATTGTAAAAGTTTGCAAGCATAAGCCTTATCTAAACCTAAAGCTACAGCGTGGTCATAACATAATACAGTAGCGGCCTGTAAAACACCGCAAAGAATGGTCTGCTCGCCCATGAGGTCAGACTTAACTTCAGCTACGAAGGAAGAACGTAAGCAACCAGCACGATCACCACCTAAACCTGCAGCCCAAGCTTTTGCAAAAGCCCAGCCTTCGCCATTAGGATCGTTCTCAGGATGAACAGCTAATAAAGTCGGGGTACCAAAGCCACGACGATACTCCTCACGAACCTCAGTACCAGGAGCCTTAGGAGCAACCATAACAACGGTTAAGTCCTTACGGATCTGCATACCTAACTCAACAACATTGAAACCATGAGAATAACCAATGCAGGCACCAGCTTTCATTAAAGGCTGAATTGAATTGATTACGTTTTCGTGCTGCTTATCCGGAGTTAAATTGATAACTAAGTCAGCAGTAGGAATTAACTGCTCATAATTACCAACATTAAAGCCATTTTCCGTAGCACGTTTAAAGGAAGCACGCTTCTCAGCAATAGCGGCATCACGTAAAGCATAGCTAACATCTAAACCAGAATCACGTAAATTTAAACCCTGATTTAAGCCCTGAGCGCCACAGCCAACAATAACAACCTTCTTGCCCTTTAAGAAATTGCAACCATCAGCAAACTCACTACGAGCCATAAGCTCACAACAACCTAATTGAGCTAATTTTTGACGTAAATTTAAAGTATTAAAGTAATTGATGCCCATTTTGCATTTACCCTGAATTAACAAAAAAATTTATAACTGTTATGGAATGCTTTTAATAATAGCAGAAATTTTATAAAATGGCATATAATTTATTGTATATTGCAATTTTTGCAATAAATCACATTTTTTGGGACATTGCCGTGATCGATTTAAAGGACGCTGCCACCTTTCTTAGACTGTGCGAAACTGAAAACCTGACTCGAACTGCAACTTTATGTAATGTAAGTCCGTCAACTTTAAGTAGAACTTTAAATAAGCTTGAAAAAAAACTTCAAGCTAAATTATGTATACGTGATAAAAAAGGCATTTTTATTACTACTGCAGGCCGTAAATTTGAACATTTTGCACGTCAATCCTTAAATGAATATGCTACTTTAGAAAGAGAACTCCATCAAGGAGCAGCAACAATTTCAGGAAAACTAAAAATTTATTGCTCAGTAACTGCTAGCTATTTATTTATTCCAAGAATTTTAAATGAATTGCATCTATCTGTTCCTCACCTAGAGATAAAACTTGAAACAGGAGATCCTGCAGATGCTTTAGATAAACTAGAAGATCCACAAATTGATCTAGTTATAAGTGCGCTTCCACCAGAAATTCCTAATAATATCCATTTTATAGATTTAGTTAATCTTCCTTTAGTTTTACTAGCTCCACGAAAACCTCGCTTTGAATGTAACTTAAATACCGACCTACCTACTTATGATTTAAATCATTTGCCCTTTATCATCCCTGAAAAGGGTCAACTACGCTATGAGGTAGAAAAATGGTTTGCGGCTATGGATATTGAACCTGAAATTTATGCCGAAATTTCTGGACATGAGGCAATTGTCAGTTTAGTTGCTTTAGGATTTGGTTTTGCTATTGTACCTCGCTTAGTTTATGAAATTTCTCCTTTTAAAAATGATGTCAATGTCTTGCGTGAACTGCAATGGTCAAATTTCCGAGTAGCTTTGTGCTGTCAAAAAGAACAAGCCGATGATCGTAAAATTCAAATAGTTTTTGATCTAATCTCTCGCTTAGCTCCAAGTTTTGCTCCTGATTTAAATCGTCGTCGCAACGAAACTCTCGCCTAAAAAAATGCCAAAGTTCTAAAATTAGAACTTTGGTTGTCTACAAAATTCACACTTAAAAAAAATTGCTGTTTTAAGCTTATGTGTAAAAGGAGTATCATTAATATTATTAACAGCCATTTTTGCTGTTTATGAACTTATCTTTGAGGAGAGTTATACATGTTTAACAACATCAATCCCACAACTACCAAAGCCTGGCAAAAACTCAACAACCACTTTAAAGAGACATCTGGTCGCTCCTTAAAAGAGTTATTTGATGCAGATCCTTCACGCTTTGACAAATACTCTATGAGCATAGCCAATGGGGATATTGTTGCCGATTATTCCAAAAACCTCATTGATGAAACTACTTTAGAATTATTATTAGAATTAGCAAAAGAAACTAAGCTCAATGAAAACATTGAAGCTATGTTTAATGCAGAAAAAATCAATCGTACTGAAGATCGCGCTGTTTTACATACTGCTTTACGAGATTTCTCTGGAAAGAGCATCATGCTTGACGGTGTTGACATCATGCAGGATGTACATGCTGTCCAAGAGAAAATGAGAAATTTCTGTGACCGTGTCATCTCTGGTGAATGGAAAGGTTTTACTGGCAAGACTATTACTGATGTAGTTAATATAGGTATTGGTGGTTCCGACTTAGGACCTTGCATGATCACTGCAGCCTTAACCCCTTACCACAATCATCTCCACACTCACTTCGTATCTAATATTGATGGTACCCAGATTTGTGAGATTTTAAAGAACCTCGACCCTGAAACCACCTTATTCTTAATTGCCTCTAAGACCTTTACTACCTTAGAGACTATGACCAATGCACACACTGCTCGCGATTGGTTCTTAAAGACCGCTAAAGATGTAAAACATGTAGCTAAGCATTTCGTTGCCTTATCTACTAATGCTGAAGGCGTTTCTGAATTCGGTATTGATACTAACAATATGTTTGAATTCTGGGATTGGGTTGGTGGCCGTTACTCTTCTTGGTCAGCAATTGGTCTCTCCATTGCTTTAGCCTGCGGTTACGATAACTTTGAGGCTTTCTTAAAGGGTGGTTATGAATACGACTGCTATTTCAGAGAAACTCCATTAGAAAAGAATCTTTCTGTTTTATTAGCTCTCATCGGTATTTGGTATAACAACTTCTACGGTTTTGAAACTGAAGCTATTCTTCCTTACGATCAATACATGTACCGCTTCCCAGCTTACTTCCAGCAGGGCAATATGGAATCTAACGGAAAATATGTAGATCGTAATGGTAATGCTGTTGACTATCAAACTGGCCCTATCATTTGGGGTGAGCCTGGTACTAATGGCCAACATGCCTTCTATCAGTTAATCCATCAAGGTACTAAGGTTATTCCTTGTGACTTTATTGCTCCGGCAAGAACTCACAACCCTGTAGGCGACCACCATGTAAAACTCTTATCTAATTTCTTCGCTCAGACTGAAGCTTTAGCTTTTGGTAAGAGCCGCGAACAGGTAATAGCTGAATTTGAAGCTAAGGGCAAGACTTTAGATGCTGTTAAAGATGTAGTTCCATTCAAGGTGTTTGAGGGCAATCGTCCTACTAACTCTTTCTTAGTTAAAGAAATTACTCCTAGAACCCTTGGTATGCTCGTTGCAATGTATGAGCATAAGATCTTCACTCAAGGCTCTATTCTCAACATCTATACCTTCGATCAATGGGGTGTTGAATTAGGTAAACAATTAGCCTTAAAGATTATTCCTGAACTTGAAAATCAGGAAGAAATCCAGAGCCACGATAGCTCCACTAATGGTCTTATCAATGCTTACAAAAAACTTAAGTAAAAGTTTTTAGCTAAAAAATCCCTCAACTTACTGAGTTCACCTCTCAGCGTTGAGGGATTTTTTTACTTAAGTTTTCTCTACAAATTTTTATTCTCAACAGATCTCTTTGCTAATAGTATAATTTAACTAAAAATTCCTTTGCGCTGAGATTTGCCATGACTGATAAGAACCTTTCTTATATTCCATTACATGTACGCTCTTGTTATTCCATCAATGATGGTCTACAAAATGTAGGTCCTATAGTTAAGCGAGCCCAACAGCTTGGAATTGCAGCTCTTGCAGTTACAGATTTTAACAATGTTGCAGGCTTTATCCGCTTTTATTCAGCCTGTAAAGCTGCAGGTATCAAACCTATATTAGGAGCAGATCTCCAAATAAAAGAAAAAACCAAACCAGGCGAAAAAGAAAGGTTTTTCACTGTTACCATCTTAGCAATGGATCGTATAGGCAAACAAAACTTATACGATATTCTCTCCGAAGCCTGGCTTCACTCAGGTAGCCCCGATATTGATGGAGTCGCTGCAACTTTAGAAGATCTTGCTAAATATTCAGAAAATTTGATTCTTCTTAATGGATTTCGCGGTGATATTGCGTATTTTTTAAATACTTCTGATGATAAGAATTTAAAAGAACGTTTAGATTTTTATAAAAAGTATTTTAAAGATAGATTCTGTTTCGAAATTACAAGAACACATCGTCAAGGTGAAAGCGAATTTGAACAAAAAGCTTTAGATCTCTGTGTGCAATATGGGTTTTATCCTGTAGCCTCTAATGACACAAGATTTTTATCAGGTCCAGATGATCTGCCCGCTGATGGACTTAGCGATTATTATGTTCACGATATCCGTGTTTCCATCCAAAAAGCGATGCAAAAAGGTAGTCAGGAACTCGCACGTATCTATTCAGAAGAGCAATTTTTAAAATCTCCTGATCAAATGGCTGAGCTCTTTGCCGATTTACCTGAGGCTTTAGCTAATTCACGAGCAATTGCTGAACGTTGTAATGTTGAAATTGAACTCGACCATCCACGTTTGCCTCATTACGATACTGGGGAGATGTCAACAGCTGACTATCTACGTCAAGCCTCTCGTGAAGGCTTAGAACAGCGTCTAAACTTTCTCTTTCCCGATCCTAAAGAGCGCGAAGCTAAACGTCCACTATATTCACAAAGATTAGAAACGGAACTTGACGTTATCATCAACATGGACTTTCCTGGCTACTTCCTCATCGTTATGGAATTTATTCAATGGTCCAAAGCACATGGCGTCCCTGTAGGGCCTGGCCGTGGTTCCGGTGGCGGATCTTTAGTAGCATATGCTCTAACAATTACAGATTTTGATCCATTACGTTTTGATTTGCTCTTTGAAAGATTTTTAAATCCAGAACGAGTTTCTATGCCTGACTTCGATATCGATTTTTGTCAGAGAAAACGTTATTTAACCTTACAGCATGTAGTTGAACATTATGGCCGTCAGGCCGTATCGCAAATTGCTGCATTCGGAACCTTAGCTCCACGTGCTGCTATTCAAGGTGTAGGGCGTGCCATTGGTGTTCCCTTAGGACAAGTCCGCCGTATTGCGAATTTGATTCCCGAAACCCCTGGAACTAGCTTTAACGATTGTTTAGGCATCGATAAAAAAGGAAAACCATGCGAGAGCGTAGCTCCTGATTTTCTAAATTTTTACAATCAAGCCAAAATCAATGATGATAAAGAATCCGTCGAACTCATCAATGTCTCTCATCGTCTTGAAGGTGTAATTCGTAGTATTGGTAAACATGCCGCAGGTGTTGTAATTTCTCCAACAAGAATTGCTGAATTCGCCCCACTTATGCTTGACTCCGATGGTAATCCTATCACTCAATTTGATAAGAAAGATGTTGAACATGCAGGTTTAGTCAAGTTTGACTTTTTAGGTCTAACCACCTTAACAATCATCGATGACGCTAAAGAAATGATCGATGTTAAGAGAAAACGTGAGGGAAAAGAACCTTTAAATATTGCCGCTATTCCTTATGAAGATCCTCTCTCCTATGAGATGATTCAACAAACTGAAACTACGGCCGTTTTCCAATTAGAATCAACTGGTATGCGCAAACTGATAGGCCAGATGAAACCTGACCGTTTTGATGATCTTATAGCTTTAGTAGCGCTCTATCGTCCAGGTCCTATCAAAAGCGGTATGGTTGATCACTTTGTACAACGTAAACATGGTCGCGAAGAGGTAAGTTACCCTTTACCAGAGGCTCAAGATCTAGATTTAAAACCTATCTTAGATTCTACCTATGGAGTTATCGTCTATCAGGAGCAAGTAATGCAGATTGCTCAAGTTTTAGCCGGCTATTCTCTAGGTGGAGCTGATATTTTAAGACGAGCTATGGGTAAAAAGATCCCTGCTGAAATGGCTGCACAAAGAGACGTCTTTTTAAACGGTTGTAAAAAGAAAAGCAAAGATGGCGATGTTTGCATGAAGATTTTCGATCAGGTAGAGATGTTTGCCGCTTATGGTTTTAATAAATCCCACTCTGCAGCCTATGCTCTAGTAGCTTGGTGGACCTTATGGTTAAAAGTTCATTATCCTGCTGAATTTTTAGCCGCTATGATGACAGCAGATTGCCTGAAAACAGAAAAATTGATTGCCTATATTGGCGAATGCCATCGTTTGGGAGTTGAGGTTAATCCTCCTGATGTTAATATCGGAAAATTCCACTTTGGTGTTGATTCTAAAGGAGCTGTCGTTTATGGGTTCTCTGCAATTAAAGGCATCGGAAATCGTTTAATCGATAAAATGGCAGCTGAACGTGAAGCCAATGGTCCTTATACAGATTTTTTTGATTTTGTATTACGTATTGGCATGGACTATCTCTCAAGAGGCTCTTTAGAAGCTTTAGTTAAGAGTGGCGCCTTAGATAGTATCAATAAAAATCGAGCAAGCCTACTTGCAAGCATTCCTACAGCTATAAAGTACGCTCAACAATCTAATGCCGATAGTTCCTCTGGACAAATGGATCTATTTGCCTCATTAAACGACTCTCGAGCTCGTCCTAGCTTAGTTTCCACAAGAATGTGGTCAGATAAAGTTAAATTACACCATGAAAAAAGTCTTTTAGGTTTATATCTCTCAGGACACCCAATTGATTCTTATCGATCAGAGCTATATCGTTTTTGCGGTACTACTACTTTAAAAAATATGATGCCAGGTACCCCTGATAGTCCCAATCGCGTAAGTATTGCAGGAGTAGTTATTGATAGCTATAGTCGTTTATCCTCCAAGGGAGACGGTTCAAAGTTTTATATTATTACTTTAGACGATGGTACAACCACCTTTGACTTTTTAGCTTTTGGAGCTAATGCCATTACTTTTGAAAATATTACTTCCGAGCGTGAACGCAAACTAAATCAACAAAAGGGACATCATCGTGGTGACGAAATCTTACCTTCTCCTTTAATTTTAGTTGTAGATGGAATGCTATCCTTAACTGATGAAGGTATGACGAGATTGCGCGTTCTCAATATCTCAAGCCTTGATCGCTTAAGACAAAATAAAGCTACCGAAATTACCTTAAGTTTCAAAAAGGATATCTTGGTTGATAATATTGAATTTATTGATCAAGTTTTGATGCGTAATCGCTTAAACGTAAAAGATATCCAATATCAACAGCAATTTGCCGAAGACCCTAGTTCAATTCCTTCAGGATGCTCTTTAAAACTTATTATTGATAATAAATTATTGAGGATCCGTTCTGATATTTACCGCTATTTGGCCTCAGATGATTTAGTCGATAGCCTTAGAGATAATTTTGGCAATGCCTGTGTAAAAATTAGCTATCGACCTCAAAACGAAACTCAGGTTGCAAGACTATAGGGCTAAAACAGTCATTAGTATAACGGTAGATCTCAAGGATGGGGTCTAAAAGAACTTTATAAACACTCATACATAAATTATTAGGCAAAATATATGAGGAGATGTGTCCGCTTTGAGCATTTGGATAATAGACTTTTAAATTTTTTAAATCGCACTTTATCTTACTTAAAGCAGATAAACCTAAACCATCAGATTTTAATAAAGACTCGCGCAAAGTCCATAAAAGTGTAAATAAAGTCTGTGGATTAGCAGAGGCTTTTACATAATCTAATTCTCGCTCAGATAAAATACGTTGCCATAAAAGAAAGGAACGGTTTCTTATAAGCTCCAAGTCTAAACCTAAAGCACTATAGCCTAAAGCTATGGCTACATGATCCCCTGTATGACTTAAACTAAATAAAGGCAAGGAGCCGTCCTCTAATATAGGTCTGCCATGTTCTTGAAAGATAAGTTTAGGCAAAGATCTACATTTATAAAAATACTGTAGACTTTTTTGTAAAAGAAGACGTCCTGAATAAAAAGATTTTTGTCTGGTTGAAGAATAATTTTGACCTTGTAACAAAATCTCCTCAGGTAGACAAGAAAATTCTTCCTTAAGAAAATCTTGATTAGAAATAATAATAATCATGATTCTTTAGGTGTAGTTTCTTTAGCTGTAGTTTCAGTTTTTTTAGTTAAAACCCTAAAACATAAATACACTAACAAAGCAATAATAAGTCCGGCATTAATAGAACTGTGCGATCTGATTCGAAAAGGAAAAGCACACC
>URKL01000046.1 GCA_900548485.1 uncultured Succinatimonas sp. | reverse complement strand
GGTATCCTGCACCTAAGGGGTCGGAGGTGGGATCTAAAAGTGTAAAAACACGCTGTTTTTGATAATCATGTAAAACAAAATTCCACATTACCGGCAAAGCTGCGGCTACACTTGCAAATCCTGCGGCAATCCACCACCAAGAAAGTCCGGCAATAAAGATAGCAATACAACCTGATACGGCAATCAAGCTTGCTGTACCAAGATCTGGTTGTAGTAAGATCAATACTGTTGGCACGCCTACTAAGGCAAATGCCATTAAGGTGGTTAAAGGCTTAGGTGGCAGTGGTGAGCGCGAGAGGAATACCGCTATAGTTAAGGGCATTACTACTTTAAAGATTTCAGATGGTTGTATACGTACAAAGCCTAAATTTAGCCATCTTTGTGCACCTTTGGAGATATCACCAAAGAGCTCAACTAATATAAGCAAGATAATGCCCATAAGGTAAAGCCAAAAAGAAACTTTGACAAATAAGCGTGGCGGGATCTGGGCTACGATAATCATTAAGAAAAAAGCCGCACCAGTACGGGTAATTTGGCGATAAAGCATCTCAGCATGCTGACCTGAGGCTGAATAAAGGATAAAGAGTGAAAAGCATAAGCTTATCATTAGACCTAAGAGCAGAGGAATATCGACATGGTGTCTAAAAAAGAAACTTCCTCTAGGCACTTTGGCATTGATTTGCTCTAAATTATTACGATTTTGTTGTTCTTGTTTTTTCACTGCAATACCACCGTACCGCCCATACCAAATTTAACGAGTTTAGGATTACTCTCACCCATATAGCCATTAGGATAAAGATCTAATAGATATTTATCGATCATCTTTCTGGCAATAGGAGCAGCCTTAGTGGAACCACCGCCTTCGTTTTCTAAAATGATGGCAACTAGAATACGGGGCTTGAAAAAAGGAGCATAAGCTACAAAGAGGGCATTGTCGCGATGCTCTACTCTAAGCTTATTAGCATCATATTTTTCACCTTGTTTAATTGAGACTACTTGAGCTGTACCTGATTTCCCAGCAGCTTTATATTTAGCTCCAAAGAAGGCTCGTCTACCTGTACCCTCAGGACCGTTAACTACCAAATACATGCCTGTTTTACAGGTTTCAAAATAAGATTTATCCTCAATGGTCATAGAGGAGGATTCTTCCTTTTGTACATAGTTTTGCAAAGTATTATCTACAGGATCGATAGCCATCTTGAGCAAGTGTGGCGTCTTAACTTCGCCGCGGTTTGCTAATATAGTATGGGCTTTAACTAATTGCATTAAAGTTGAAGTCCAATAGCCCTGACCGATACCAATAGGTACAGTATCGCCTAAATGCCAATTTTGATTAAAGCGTTTTTTCTTCCATTCTCGGGAGGGATTTATACCTAAGGATTCCTCGGAGAGATCGATTCCTGTTGATTTACCAAAGCCAAAATAATCTAGATATTCATGGATCTTATTGATACCAGCTCTATATGCTAGATCGTAGAAATAGGTATCAGCGGAAATTTCTAAAGCGCGGTAAAGATCGAGCCAACCATGTCCCCAAGATCTCCAATCACGGAATTTATGGGTTGAATTTGGCAATTTAAAATAAGGATGTCCAAAAAATGAACCTGTAGGAGTTATCAGATTTTCGTTTAAACCCATTACGCATAAAAGAGGCTTTACAGTTGATGCAGGAGCATAACCACCTTGTGTGGCGCGATTGATTAAAGGGTGGCCAGGATGGTTTAAAAGGCGGGCATATTCTTTATTGCGAATACCTCTTACAAATAAATTAGGATCGTAAGAGGGGTTTGAATACATAGCTAGAATTTCCCCTGTAGAGGGTTCAATCGCTACTACGGCACCTTTCATATCACCTAAAATTTCTTGGGCATAATATTGCAGACGGATATCAATAGTTAAGACAAGATCTTTACCTGATTCAGGAGCATTATAGTTTAAGGTTCTGATAACTTGTCCGTGACTGTTAACCTCAATTTCAGAGGAACCAGTTTTACCATGAAGTAGATCTTCGTAATACTTTTCAATACCAAGCTTACCGATTTCGGTGGAGCCTTCATAATTATCTATCTTGTCTAAAGCAGTCAGTTTTTCAATATCCTTTTGATTGATGCGTGAGACATAGCCTATTGCATGCGTAGCAATATCTGCAAAAGGATAAAAGCGCTTTAAATTAGCTACAATTTGGACATTTGGATAGCGATAGGAGTGGACGCTAAAAGAAGCAATTTGCTGTTCACTTAAAAAATTAGAGATCTCAATTCCGGAAAAGCGTTTTCTTGTTTTTGATTCAGAGATTAAATGAGCAATTTCATTTTCATTTAACTCTAAATTTAAAAGCTCATTGAGATCGTTAATTGTTGTTTTAGTGTCATATTGTCGATTTGGGAACATGACTAGATGATATACAGGGACGTTATCAGCTAAGACCACATGGTTTCTATCATAAATCATGCCACGGGTAGGAACTACTGGTACTACCTTAATGCGATTTTCGTTTGAACGGGTTTTATAGTCTTGATAAGAGATAATTTGCAGATAATAAAGGTTAGCAAAAAGTATAGCAATCATAAAAATTGCCATACCAATACTAAAATAAACACGGCGTTTGAAAATACTTAAAGCTAAGTCTTCAGCGTGTTCTGACTTGTTATCAGAGCTTAAAGAACTTTTCTTCTTTTTTTCGTTGCTAAAGAGAGCACGCTCACGCGGTTTTCGTTTAAATAGAGACACTTTATTTTCAGATATTATTGTCGGTGATAAGGAAGGTTATAGCTAATACTATAAGCTCTATAGATAGTTTCTGCTAAAAAAACTCTAACTAAAGGATGAGGTAAGGTTAATTTAGAGAGCGACCATAATTCCGAGGCTTTATTGCGGATTTCATCAGTCAGTCCATTAGGACCACCGATAATCAGCACAATATCCATACCGACGTTTTGCCAGACTTGAAATCTTAGAGCTAATTCCTCTGAGGTAAACTGTTTTCCTCTTTCATCTAAAGCTACGAGATAACATTTTTTAGGCAAAGATTGCAAGATAGCTAAAGCCTCTTCTTGTTTAGCTTTTTCATCGTCATGACGGCCAGTTCTTTTATATGGAGCAATTTCTTCAAGTAAGAGTTTAATTTCAGGAGGAAAACGCTTTTGATATTCTTCAAAAGCGACGGTTACCCATTTAGGCATTTTTATGCCTACGGCTTTGATGATGATTTTCACTATAAATCCTCGGTATTGATTCCTGTTGCCATACAGCGATATAGATCTTCAAGACGATAACGATCGCGTACTGGCTCTTGCAGAATATGTACTAAAACCGTACCGAGATCGAGGATCACCCATTCTCCTAATTGAGCTCCAGACACGGTAATATCACGGATACCACAGCGATGTAAAAAGGTTTCAAGGCGGAAAGCCATTGCTGCTACATGACGATTAGAGGTTCCGGAGGCAATTAACATATAATCACATACAGATGAATTTTCTTTAAGATCTATACCCACGATGTCATGGGCTTTAGAGGCTTCTAAGTTTTTAAGACAAGCGTCGATTAGATCGGCATTAGAATTTATAGCTACAGGGGTATCTTCAATCATGGTTATTTTTCAGTTTTTGGTGAAGGTGACATTATAACATTATCGTTATAGAGTCTGTTTTTTAATATATAGTCTAAAACCGCAGGTTCTAAGCGATTTTTAGGCTCTACTAGGTATTTTTGATTTGAGGTTTGATAATAACACTCAATATCATTGCGAATTGCACTTGAGGAGACTGCATGTAAGGAAGTACTTAACATAAGACAATGTCCTTTACGGCTAGCTGCAGCGGCAGCAAATTCGTGCGTATCGTTATCATAAACAGCACAGCTTTTTAAAAAGTCGGCAATTTTGGGGGTAATAGTTTTATTTTCATAGCCCTTACGACACATTACTGCTAAATTTGCATAATCAATAAGTTTTAAGCCCTCATGCCATTTATCTAAATATAAAAGTGAGTCCAAACCCATTATAAAAAAGAAGGCTGTTTGAGGGTTTTCCTCATGTAATGTTTTTAAAGTATCAAAACTATAATGAGGAACACTATTGTCAGATTCAATATCAGAAATTTTAAAATTCTTAAGCCCTTGACAGGCTAAACGCAACATACTGACACGATCTGCATAAGAGACCTGACAGGTATTTTTATGTGGAGGCGCAGCGTTGGGGATCAGTAAAATCTCATCTAAATTGAGCTTTTCTTTGACATAACAGCCCAAATCTAGATGGTCTTTATGGACTGGATTAAATGAGCCGCCTAAAAGACCTACTCTTTTCATAAAGCTTTTAAATTTTTAACCTTAAAGTTACTAACACAGGCACAGCCTTCAGAGATGGCTAATACAGCACGGTTTACCTCATGCTCACAGATTAAAGTTGCGGCGTAGGCAAATTTATTGATTAGGTATTCAAATAAATGATCTGGCATCTTAGAGGCAGCCTTGATGACCGCATCCATTGTCTTAGGCGATTTTATGGAAAAAGGAGCAAAAAATTTAACTTTATCCATATAGGTAGTCATATTTTTAGGATCGCGTTTTAAAGCTGCAGTTGCGGTAAATAATCTATCAAGAGCTTGTAGTTGTGACAATAAAATTGTCTCAGGATTATTCATAGCTTGTATAGTGGAGTTTAAAATGAGTAAAGCACGAGCGCCATCGCCATTTAAAACTGCTTCGGCTAATTCTAAATTTTGAAAACGACTATCAGCATCTAAGATAGCGACCACTTCATCTAAACTGACACTTGTATTTTTAGGATTTAAAGCTAGGATTTGTAAGGTTTGATCTATAAGAGTCAAATTTCCTTCACAAGCTTTAGAGAAATATTCGCAAGCGTCGGGAGTTAAAGAGAGTTTATATTTATAGGCTCGCTGATTTACCCATTGATATAGCTGTCGTCCCTCAGGAGGGTAAGCAATAGTGATTTCAGCTTGAGCATATTTCAGATAAGCAAAAACTTTTTCTGCAGATAGATTTTTAGCTGGCTTTTGATTTAAATCAAATTTTTCAGCTTTAACTTTATTTAAAGAACTTAAGACTCTAGGTAAATCAACGATTGCCATAATACCAGGACGCATCCTAGTTGCTAAGAGTTGTAAAACCTCAAGGGCAATATTATTGAGATCGCTTAAATAAATTTTGATGATACGATCGCCACCAAATAAGCCAGGATCTAAAAGCTCTGTTTCAAGAGCGCGTAAATTAGCTTTACCTGTAGAGGCAAAATCAGATTGAGTAAATAATAATAGTGGCGCCTCAGGTAAAAGCTGATGCGCTCTCTCTAAGATATTTTTACTTAGATCATTTTTTAGCAAAGGCTCATCTGAGCTTAGAATATAGATTTGAGGCTCTGCCATTAGTGACGCTCATTGATATCATAATCATTAGGATCAAGTCCTTGAGGTAAAGCGCTTGCAGGTGTAGGGACACTCTTAGGGAGTTTATAGCTACGATTTAAAACCTGATTGCCATTGTTTAATTCAGATAATGAGGTTTGTGAAGAATTGTTTAATTCTTCACTTTCTTGTACTTGTAAAGCCTCTAATAAAGTCATACCTGAATAAGCATCGGAGAGAGTTTTACTCTTAGGTAAATTTTTATCTTCGCCTACAGCTACAGTTAAATCTGCTGGATTTGATTGCAAGGCATCGGGATCGGATTGACGGCCTAAATAGCCTAAACGGGCTACTAATTGACGAGCTAATTCATCATAGGTTTCATCGGTAACAATTTTACGTTCGTTATCAGATGATAAGGACAAACCTGGTTTATTCATCATATTACGCGTTAAGGAATTGCGCATTAAAATTGGACGATGATTAGGAATACGTAAGGTTGTTGTTGAGGAGACAATGAGTTGATACTCTAAAGCCTCAGCATTAGCGTCAATAGAAGCAATGGGCATTGATACGGATGGAGCTGGAATTAGCAAAGTTGGAATCTGCTCATTTGTTTGTGGATTAGGAGAAAATTGAGCATTTACCTTGATGCCGGAGATTTCAAGTTCACGAACTACTTTTTTGTAAAATGGATTGTGATAATCACCTAAAACATTAATCTTTTCAAAAGTGTCGCTAAGCTTAGTTTGATTTGGAAGATGAAAACCACAACCTTGTGTAAATAAGCATAGAGCGGAAAATATTAAAACAATATATTTTTTCATCTCTTTTAGTCCTGCTAGGCTCTCTATTTTTAAATCTGTAGTATTTAATTATATCAATTAAGCTTCAATGTTCTCATCAACTTATAAAAGCTTTTATAAAAAAATCAAGGAAAAACACATAGAGTTTTTAGGTATAAATTTTTCGATAAACTACACTGTGGATTTTAACTATAGTATTCCTATTTTTGTAGTAATTTGTAAGCTGAATTTTTTTTAAGATTGGTAAGTCTTTAACAAGCAGCTGTTATTTAAGTAAAATTAAGCATGAGCTTATGCAAAATATAATTACGTGTTTGGGTAAGAAAATTTAAGCGAAAAAATACCCCTGATAAAAACTTATCAGGGGTATTATGAAAATTAAAAGCTTACTTAGGCAACAACGATATTGACTAAGCGACCTTTAACATAAATGGTCTTCTTAATGCTCTTACCAGCGGTGAATTTCTGAACCTCAGGCTTATCTAAGGTTACCTTGATGACTTCTTCTTCTGAAGCATCAGGAGCAACATTGATACGAGCGCGAACTTTACCGTTGATTTGAACTACTAAGGTGATCTCTTCAGCTTCTAATGCTTTAGGATCGATCTCAGGCCACTTAGCAGTATCAATTTGCTCAGTATGACCTAATAATTCCCATAACTTAAAGCAGATATGCGGAGTGATAGGGTAGAGCATGAGGACTACTGAAGAGTAGATCTCATAGCGTAAAGCTAAGCTTACAGGATCAGTTTGAGTAAATTTACCTGCAGTATTTAAAAGCTCCATGATAGCTGCAATAGCGGTATTGAAGGTCTGACGACGACCAATATCATCGGTAACCTTTTGAATGGTTACGTGCAGATCGTGGCGTAGACGACGTTGCTCGGCATTGAGCTTAGATACATCTAAAGGCTCAATCTTACCGCAAGCGACCAAATCCTCAACCTGAGAATATAACTTGCGTAAGAAGCGTTGAGAGCCTTCAACACCAGATTGACGCCACTCTAAGGTTAATTCTGCAGGAGAGGCAAACATTAAGAACAGACGTACAGTATCAGCACCGTACATATTTACCATGTTCTCAGGATCGATACCGTTAGCCTTAGACTTAGACATCTTGATCATGCCCTCATGGAAGAGGTTGAGACCATCTTTATCAACAGCCTTGGTAATATTGCCTTTATCATCACGAGTGGTGATGGCGTCTAAAGGATTGACCCAGTTTTTGGTACCATTTTCATCTAAATAGTAGAAGGCATCAGCTAAAACCATGCCCTGGCATAATAAGCGTTTAAACGGCTCATCATATTTGACCATGTCGGCATCACGTAAGAGCTTGAAGAAGAAACGTGAATAGAGCAAGTGTAATACAGCATGCTCAATACCACCGATGTATTGATCAACAGGTAACCAGTAATTAGCGGCATCCTTGTCGAACATTTCTTTTTCATCGCGAGGAGAGCAGTAACGAGCATAGTACCAAGATGATTCCATAAAGGTATCAAAAGTATCAGTCTCACGAGTGGCACTTTGTCCTTTATAAGTAGTCTTATACCAAGACTCATCAGTCTTAAGCGGAGAGATTACACCGTCAATCTTAACATTTTCAGGTAAGGTTACAGGTAAGTTGCAATCTTCCTCAGGAACTAACTCGCCGGTCTCATCAATAGTGAGCATCGGGATCGGAGCTCCCCAGTAGCGCTGACGGGAAATACACCAATCACGTAAACGATAATTTACCTTACGTTCAGCACAACCTAAAGACTCTAACTTCTTAGCAATAGCTACAAAAGCCTCATCAAAGTTCATGCCATCAAATTCACCTGAATTATAAGCAATACCGTGCTCGGTGAAGGCTTCATTGGAGATATCAGCACATTCTTTGTCGCAAGGACGGATGACAGGGATGATATCAATGCCGTACTTCTTAGCAAATTCGTAGTCACGCTGATCGTGAGCTGGTACGGACATAACAGCACCAGTACCGTAATCCATAATTACGAAGTTAGCTACATAAATAGGAACACGACGACCATTGATAGGGTGGATTGCATATAAGCCAGTTGCCATACCTTTCTTTTCCATGGTGGCAATATCAGCTTCGGCAAATTTCTGAGTACGGCATTCCTTACAGAAAGCATCAAGCTCAGGATTAGTCTTGCAGCATTCCTTAATTAAAGGATGGTTAGCAGCAATAGAAATATAGGTAATACCCATGAAGGTATCAGGACGGGTAGTATAAACTGTGAACTTATCGTCGCTGTTTTCAACCTTAAAGGTAATATTTAAACCCTCAGATCTGCCAATCCAATTGCGCTGCATAGTACGTACACGCTCAGGCCAACCTTCAAGTTTATCGATATCCTGTAATAATTCCTCTGCATAAGCGGTAATCTTTAAATACCACTGCGGAATTTCACGTAACTCAACTTTAGATCCACAGCGCCAGCAACAACCGTCTTCTACTTGCTCATTTGCCAATACAGTATGATCGACCGGGCACCAGTTTACGGTAGATACTTTCTTATATACTAAACCGCGCTTGTATAACTCACCGAAAAACTTTTGTTCCCAGCGATAATACTCAGGACGGCAGGTTGCAACTTCTCGAGCCCAGTCATAGGAAATACCTAAGGACTTAAGTTGCTTTTTCATATAATCGATATTAGCGTAGGTCCATTCACCTGGCTGACGGTTATTCTTAATGGCGGCATTTTCAGCAGGCATGCCGAAAGCATCCCAACCAATAGGAGCCAACACATTTTTGCCTTGTAGACGTTGGAAACGCGCGATAACATCACCTATGGTGTAGTTACGAACATGTCCCATGTGTAGACGTCCTGAAGGATATGGGAACATTACCAAGCAATAATATTTTTCGCGATTGGGATCTTCCTTAGCCTGGAAGGTTTGATGCTCTTCCCAATATTTTTGAACCCTAGGCTCAATTTCCTGAGGGTTATAGGCAGCTTTGTTAGCAGACATCAACTGTTGCTCCGATTGTTTTTAAAAGACCTCGAAAGGATTTACGAGTTTAAAATGCAAAATGATCACTTATTTTGCCACATATTAAAAAACTTTGTGCGAATTTTAACAAAAAAAGATCTGACCTAAAGGCTTTAGCTATAAGTTTTTATAAGCATATTTGTAAGTCTTTTAATTTTGAGAAGATTTTTAAGTGAAATTTCGTATTTCTAACAAAAGTCTTGGTTTTAAGGTGATTAAAAAGCCTATCTAAAAAGATAGGCTTTAAAAGTTTCTTAAATAAGGCTACAAGCTCTTCTCCTGGTTAAAGTAAGAGCGCATTTTGATATTTAGTTTTAAGCCTTAACCTCGTTATCAAAGGTGCCTTTTTCAAAGAAATCTTTGCAGTTTTCTAAGGTGGTAGTAACAATATTAGTCATAGCTTCACGGGTGAAGAAAGCCTGATGAGAGGTAACTAATACATTGTTATAGCTTAAAAGATGCGATAACTTGTCATCGGTGATGACTTTATCGGATTTATCTTGATAGAAATAAGTACGTTCATCTTCATATACATCAAGGCCAGCAGAACCAATCTTACCTGATTTTAAACCATCAATTAAAGCTTGAGAATCGATAAGCGGGCCACGACCTGTATTGATGATCATTACACCATTTTTCATCTTAGATACAGCATCGGCATTTATAAGATGAGTATTTTCTACAGTAAGCGGGCAGTTTAAAGAAATTACATCTGAGTTTGCATATAATTCATCTAAGCTTACATATTTAATGCCTGCACTTTGTGCATAAGCCTCATCAGGATAAATATCATGCCGGCGCCGCTGCCATGGATGAGTTGTACGAGCAGTACCGCCAGGTATTGGCA
>URKL01000045.1 GCA_900548485.1 uncultured Succinatimonas sp. | reverse complement strand
AAGGTTGCCTTCTCTCCCCCTTTCCGGGCAGCCTTTTGACATAGAGAATATATGGCTGGCTTCTTATTCAATAGTTTAAAAAAAACTACAGAAAAATTCCCAAATAAAGCTATTTTAGTTTATGAAGATCAGACCCTTACTAGCACCGATTTTCTAAATGAGGTTAAATGCTGTGCTTCTTTTTTAAAGCAGAATGGATTTAAAAAAGGAGATGTCGTTTTTAACGCCTTAGGTAATACTATTGAGTTTTGTGCTTTATTGTATGCCGCTAATGCCTTAGGTGTTATCGTTGTTCCTATCTCTACCAAGATAAAAATTGATGGTTTTTCTAGTTTATTAAATCAGTTAATGCCTAAATTGGTATTTTTTGATGATCACGTGCAACCTTTTGTAAAACAGTTATTACCTGTTGAAAAACGTATTTCTTTAGGTTTGTTTGCAGACTATAGAGCTTATGACAAATTAGAAATTAGTGATGATGACAACATCGAAGGTTCTGATACTGCAGTTATTATGTTTACCTCTGGAACAACAAGTGCTCCAAAGGGTGCTGTGATAACTAATGATAATCTTAAAGCTGCTGTTTTAGCTTATATTGATGGTCTTAAATTAACAGCTGAAGATAGTACTATTTTGGCTGTACCTATTTTTCATATTACAGGTTTAAGTGCGATCTTAGCTTTATTTGTTGATTTAGGTGGAACTATATATCTTGAAAATAGGTTTCATGCTGATCGTATTTTAAAATTAGTTGAAGAAAAAAATATTACCTTCCTCCATGGATCTCCTACAGTATTTGCATTACTTCATAGCGAATGTTTAAAAGGAGATTATTCTGGTTTTGCTTCCTTAAGATCTATTGCTTGTGGAGCTGGAAGACTTAACGAGGGAATTATTAGATCTTTAAATAAACTTTTCCCGAGAGCTAAGATACATTCTGTTTATGGTTTAACTGAGTCGACATCGCCTTTTACTATATATAGAGAAGATGTTTCTTTAACTGAGAAATGTATGTCCTCAGGTACCCCATCATTAGGCGCAAAAGTTTCTATTCGTGATGAAAATGGTAAAGAGTTGCCTGTTGGAAAAACTGGAATAATTTATATTGCAGGACCAATGGTTATTAATAATTATTACCCTGTAACAGAAGCTACTCAAAGTTTATTTTCAGAAGGCTTCCTTAATACAGGTGATGTCGGATATGTTAATGATGATGGTGAATTGTTCATTAAAGATCGCGTAAAAGACATTATAAATAGAGGCGGAGAAAAAGTTTTTTGTCCAGAAGTAGAAAGTATTATTTCTAATTTCCCTAATGTAGTTGAAGTTGCTTTAGTTGCAAAGAAAGATGAATTGTATGGTGAAGTTCCTGTAGTATTTATTTTGACTCAACCAGGAAAAGAGTTTCAATCTGATAAATTAAAAGCCTATTTGCATGAGCATTTAGCCACTTTCCAAAGACCTGTTGAAACTTATTATGTACAAGATTTCCCAAGAACCAATAATGGAAAAATCAATAAGCGTGAACTTCGTAATCGCTTGCAAGATAATGATGAAATTCAACTAGAAACAAAAGCTAAAAAATTAAAAGTATTAGTTGCCATGGATTCCTTTAAAGGTAGTTGTTCTGCTTTTGAGGCAGGCGAAGCTGTAAAAAAAGGAATTTTAAATATAAGGGATGATGCAGAGGTTATAAATCTACCTATATCTGATGGTGGTGAAGGTTTAATTGAAGCTTTAGAAAAACCACTCTCTTGCGATAATTTTACAAAGATAAAATTATTGGTAACTGGAGCTTATGGTGAAAAAACAGAATGTAGTTTTATGTGTAATAGCCATAGTGCAGTCATAGAAATGGCAGAATGCTGTGGTATATATAAATATGATAAAAATAATTTAGATGCTAGAAATACAACTACTTATGGTTTAGGTGAAATTGTTGTTTATGCTTTAAATAAAGGTATTCGCTTCTTTAAAATTGGCCTTGGAGGAAGTGCAACTAATGATGGCGGTGCTGGTTTTGCTCAGGCTTTAGGAGCTAAATTTTTTGATAAAGACCATAAACTCATTGAAGCTCCAATCAAGAGTCAAGATTTGATTAGAATTGATTCTATTGATATGACAGAATTCAATCAAAATATTATATTTTCAGATTTTATTGGAACCTGTGATGTTACCAATCCTCTTTTAGGTGCCAATGGTGCAACATATATTTTTGGCAAGCAAAAAGGTGCATCAGAAGATGTTTTAAAAGAGCTCGAAGAGGGTATGAGTAATTATGCAAAAGTTTTGGTTAATGTATTCAATAAGGATTGTTCCAAATTTGAAGGTGCAGGTGCAGCTGGAGGCATGGGCGCTGCTTTAACATTTTTCTGTAATGCAAAGTTACAATCAGGAATAGAGACAGTTTTAGATCTTTTAAAAATTGAGGATAAGCTTCAAGGCTGTGATCTTGTAATTGTTGGCGAAGGACGTATGGATGGACAAAGTATTAATGGTAAAGCTCCAGTAGGCGTTGCCAAAAGAGTTGCTTTGCATCATATACCTACAATTGCTTTATGCGGATCTTACACTGATGATGCAAAAGCGCTTTATAATTGTAATATAAAAGCTATGTTTTCTATTTGTAATGGACCGATGACTTTAGGTGAATCAATGCAAAATGCAGCGAAACTTATAGAAAAGTCAGCAGAAAATGCTGTAAGAGCTTATTTAATCAATAGTTAATCAATAATAGGAGACTTTAAAATTCTTCTTTCACGAGAAATAGCCAATCAGATTGTACAACGCTCGATGGAGATTATTTTCCATAATGTGAATGTAATCTTACCTAGTGGTGAAATTTTTGCATCGGGCGACAAATCTAGAATAGGAAAAATTCACGAGGCAGGCCGAAAGGCTGCCTTGGATAAAAAAAGAGTTAATATTTATCCGCAAGATGCCAATCTTTTTAAAGGGGTTGCTCCTGGAATCAATCAACCAATAATTGTTGACGGTGAAGTCCAATTAGTTTTAGGAGTTACAGGAAATCCCAATGAGATTGTTAGATATGCAGAGTTGGCTTTCCTTACAGTAGAACTACTTATAAATCAAGCTATTAGCAATGAAAATAGCAATCGAAGAATGATTCTAAAAGATTTAGAATTTTCTTCTTTTGTTTTTGATCCTGAAAATCGTCCTATTGATGAGCAAACAGAAAAACATTTATCTTCTTATTTAACTCTACCAAAATTTATTTATTTGGTTGTTTTAGAAAAAAAAGCAGAATATCAAGAAGTTGTTTACGAAATAGTTTCGCAAATAAGAAAACTTCCTGTTGCATCAGATATCATTATATTGTCACCAAATATTTTTATGATATTGAATGATTCTTTAAATGATTTTGAGCATCAGCAAGAGGTTTTAAAAAAAGCTAGTTTAACTTATAAAACACATATAAAAGTTGGACAATACATAAAAATTAGCTTAAATATACGTGATTTCAATTTGTTAGCTTCATTAATTAGATCTGGAATAAAAATTCTTAATGAGGGGTTAATTGAGCAAGAAGACACTTATTTTTCGGTATTTAATTTAGATAATGCATCATATTTATTAGATGTGCTTTTTGCCAATAGTGGTGACTTTGAATTATTTAATTCATTAAAATTACTGATTTATTCTAGTTCTCAGGCAGATAAGCTTGTAGATACAATTAAAACGTATATTGAAGAAAATCAAGAAGTATCTAAAACTGCAGAATGTTTACAAATTCACCGTAATACAGTTCAAAAGCGTTTTGAGTCAATAAAATCATTATGTGGCTTAGATCCTACTAATTTTAAAGACTTGATGATCTTATATAGACTTTTATGTTTCGATAAATAGACTAATTTGAGTAAATTTAATTATTTTTAATATTAGCGACCGAATCTATTTTCAGATTATTCTACGGTCGCTATTAAAATACTTATTTAAGCATCAGCCCAAACTTCATGAGCAATTTCACTTACTAAACGGATCTTTGCCCACTGCTCTTCTTGAGTTAATACATTACCTTCCTCTGTTGAAGAGAAACCACACTGAGTGGATAAGCATAATTGATTGAGAGGCACATATTCAGTAGCTTCACGGATACGCTCTTTAACTAAATTCTTATCCTCAAGCTCAGGGAATTTTGAGGTAATTAAACCTAAAACTACGGTCTGATCTTTGATAAAGCGTAAAGGCTTGAAGTCACCGGCTCTGTCAGAATCATACTCAAGGAAGAAAGCGTCGATCTTGCAATTGCCGAATAATAATTCAGCCACGCTTTCATAACCACCAGAGCTAAACCAAGTGGAGCGGAAATTACCTCTGCAAATATGCATACTTAAGGTCATATCCTCAGGTAAAGCTTCGTAAATAGTATTGATAACCTTTACATATTGCTCTTGAGTGTATTTTAAGTCACGACCATAGCTTGAGTAGAGTGCAGTCTTTTCTTCAGAGCAGAATTCACCCCAAGAGGTATCATCAATTTGTAGATAGCGTAAGCCTAAGGCATAGAAAGTCTTAGCAGCATCGATCCATGCATTAGCAATATCTGAGAATAATAATTCGTCATTATCCTTATAGAGATCTATGCACTGATAATCTTTGTTGCGGATTACACAGATTTGGTAAAGCATAGAAGGAGAGGGAATGGTGAATTTGATTTTTTGGGGATCATCTACGATCTTAATTAATCTTTTTAAAGCATCTACAAAAGGATGAGACTCACTAAAACCAATCTTACCTATAATTTTTACAGTTTCTGCTTTAGGTTGTACACCCTCAAAATGGGTAGACCAATTTTTAGCACTAATGTGCTCAATACCGTCTAAAGCTGCTAAAAAGTCCAAATGCCAATAAGCACGACGGAATTCTCCATCAGTTACAGCTTTAAGTCCATTTGCTTCTTCAAGCTTTACGAGCTTAGCGATCTCTTCATCTTCAATTAAAGTTAAAGCTTCTTGAGAGATTAAATTTTTAAAATACATATTGCGAGCAGAAGCAATTTTTTCAGGACGCAAGAAAGATCCTACATGATCAGCTCTGTAAGGAGGGAATAATTTTGGCATCTTATACTCCATATTTATGTAAACGTATTCATAACCTTGGTTTTTGATATTAACATTAAAAATAAAATCATTAGAATTAAATTTTAGATTGCACTTTAATTGCTCAATTTAAAGAAAATTACAGAAAAGCTTATAAATAAGCCTGCTTTTATCTAGATAAAAACAAGAGATAAGGTATAAAAAATAGTAATACAAAGATCTATGTTATTAGAAATTTTTGTCTATTAGTTAATTTGTAAAAAAACCGTTATCAATCATGATGATCAATAACGGCGGTTATTCTATAGGGGATGTAGCTTAAACAATATTATGTTTTAAGCATCAGTAACGAGTTTTGCTGCAAATAAAATAAAGATAGAACCAGTTAAACGATTACCTAATTTACCGATAAAAGGTTTAGTTTGTACCCACTTTACAATTGCTCGTCCGCCAAAGATCAGGCATAAAAGATAGGAAAAACTAAAAAATTGTAAAATAATGGCCAAGATAAAATAGCAAAGTCCGGTATGGCCATAACTGTTATCAATAAATTGTACAAAAAAGGCCATAAAGAAAAGAATTGCTTTAGGATTAGTAAGGCTTAAAAGCATAGCTGTTCTAAAAGCTTTTACATTTTTTTTATTTTCTATTTGTTCTTGAGCAAGAGAGTTATTTTTTTGTTTTTTATTTTTAATTGTCTCTAAAATTATTTTTATGCCTAAATAACAAAGATATATGGCACCTAACGCTTTTAGAATAAAGAATAATTCAGGATTAGCCTTGATTAAGGAAGCTATGCCTAAGAACGATGCTGTGATTAAAATGGTATCGCCACAACCAACAGCAGCCATAGCTCTAAAAGCAGGAGCCATACCATAACGGATGCTAGTATTTAAAACATAGATGCTATTAGGGCCAGGGCATAAGATAATTAACAAAGCTCCTAGCATATAGGCATAAATATTGGTAATTCCAAGATCTGCAAATAACATTTTATTCCCCAAAAAAGATGTTTTAGTTTAGCAGAAATCATTAAAAAGGGTTAATCGTATTTTAATCTTAAACCAAGGCCTCCTGAGCGTTTAATTCTACGATTACAAGCAATTTTAAAAATATTATCGCTACAATAAAGTTTTACTTTATCGCGAGCTCTAGTAATTGCGGTATACATAAGCTCTTTAGTTAACACAGGATTATCAACTAAAGAGGTAATTAAAGCTACAGTATTGTATTCACTACCTTGTGATTTATGTACAGTCATAGCAAAGCCTAAATCGTAATCATTTAAGAATATTGGATTTACAATACGCTCCTTATCAGTGCTAGTGGCTTCAAAAAATATCCTTAAAGCATTATTGTGATTTTTATCAGGGGCACAAAAACCTATATCACCATTTGCAAGACCTAGGGCTTGATTGTTTTGTGTAACCATCACAACTTGACCTGTGAAAAACTTGTCACTTTCACGGCGCTTTTTATTGTAGATCTCAAAAAAAACTTGATTAGAGATTAGTTCATTTAAGATATTTTGACCTAATGGTCCATTGCGGTTTGAACAGAGAATTCTAAAATAATTCAAAAGTTCAAAAGCCTTATAAATTTCATTTAATTCAAGGCCTTGGGTACCATTTTGCGTTTTTTCTTTTAAATATTGTACAAATGGATAAAAGCTTTCCTTTGCATTTGGATTTAGAGAATTCTTTTTAAGACCTTCATTAGCGAGTTTTGAGGCACTGTTGATGTCTTTATACCAGGTAATGATGTGTTCTTCATCGAAGCTTATATTGTTTTTATTAAATAAAGAACATATACGTGGCCAGGTAGTAGAGTTTTTAGTTTTTAAAAGCTGGGTATAGTGATCTAAAAAATCATCGGCGTTTATAAGCTTAGCTAATTCACTTATAACCTCATTACAGCGATAACCTTTTTGAAGCTCAGTAAAGAAGGATTGTTTTGAGGTTATAGCGTAATTACTAATTTCAGCTAAGACTGCACCGGCTTCTACAGAGCTTAATTGATTGCGATCACCTAATAAAATTAGACGGCAATTTTGAGGTAAGGCTTTGACTAAATGATGGAATAAAGAGAGGTCGAGCATAGAGACTTCATCAACTAATACCACATCATAAGGAAGCTTATTGTGAGCGTTATAAACAGGAATAACTTTATGCGGGATGATCTTTATAAGACTGTGAACCGTAGTCGCTTCCTCAGGAAGTGCATTTATAAGCTCTTCGCTCTCACAAGTAGGGATAATTTTTTTTAGATTGTCTAAAAATTGTTGATTGCTTAAAATAAATTTTTTTTGTGAAACAATTGATTCATGCAAACGTGATGCTGCTTTTCCAGTTGGTGCGGTAAGCGCAATTTTAAGCTTAGGATTTTTAGCTAATAGTAAAATCAAAAGCTTAGTTACAGTTGTGGTTTTTCCAGTACCAGGTCCACCTGAAATTACAGAAAATTTGTTTAGATATGATTGTCTTACGGCGATTTTTTGATAATTAGGTTCAATTTTGTCATTGAAAAATAAAAGATTTAGATTGTCATCTAAGTTTTCATCATCTGTATTTTGAATAATTGAAGATTTTATAAACGTAGCGATATATTGTTCATAGTCAAAATAACGATGAAAATAAAGACGTTCAAATTTTTCATCAAAGACTAAAGGCGTATCTTGAAGATTATCTTCTTTACATATATATGGAGAAAATTCCTGTAGGTTTTCGGCAACTAATTCTGCAAGAGAAAAACTCTCACGTTTATTTGCCATTTTCTTGAGGATATTCTGAGCGGTCTCAATAAAAAGATCGTCATTTGGGTTTTTAAGGTTAATTTTATCCTGTGAAGAGGCAAAGATTGTTTTTAAAAAGCTTAAGCGGGAGGGCTTTTTATTTATAATCTTTTCATCAAGTTTTAAGCATACATCAGCGCATTGCTCTAATCTAAAATTGAGCATGATTACCATTAAAGATGCAAAATCGCCTTGGCAAAAACGAGAGGCTAAAGCAAAGGATAAATCTGAAACTAAATTACTCTCATGGGCGATTTTTAAAAATTTAGAAATCTTATTCATGCAAATCCTCACATAGCAATTTTTCAAAGGCATCAATGATATTTATAGGTGGTCTAGTTGAAAATATACCGAAATCTTTATATTCATGATATTTTTCATATTCGTGATCGTATAAGCCACGCAGGTATAAATAAATCACGCCACCAAAATGTTGTTCATAATCATATTTCTCTCCAAGACGCGATTTTAAAAAGCGCTGTAGAGCTACAGAGTAGATAAGATATTGCATGTCATAGCGGTGATAGGGACTTGAGATATTGTCTGAGAGTGCTTTTAAAGAATAACAATTAGGATTACATCCAAGATAATTTGATTTATAGTCGACTACATAAAAACGATTTTGATGGCAGAAAACTAAATCGATAGAGCCAGTTAAATAACCTACAAGGCGTGTATCTTTTTTCTCATCAGCTAAGACCATGTTTTGATAGTCAACTTTTTCAAGTTTGGCATATTCAATACATAGTGAATTTAGATCGTTATAGGTATTAATAGAATCTACGGGAATTAAAAACTCCATTTCTGGAATATATTGTCCTTTATTTAAAGAGGACAGGGAAAAATCATTATCTGAATTAACTGCCGATTTTAGATTAGCTTTGACAATGTTATAGAGCCATGAACTTAAATTATCCTGTTGTAATTTTAGCAATTGACCTTTATCGTCACTTAGTTTCCAGTTTGCAGTAATAGCTCGATAATCATTATTGAGGCATTCTAAGACAAAGTTTTTTCTGTAATTTTCATCTAAAATTTGCTCAAAAGCGCAATTTTGCAGCATCTCGTGTAAAAATGAACCTGCTGCCGTACCTTTAGGGAAAACGAAGCGCTTATCTGTATCTGAAGCTTCACAATATATTTCATTTTCAAAATCGTCTTTAGGATCGTGTCCATATAAGCCTGAGACGATTTCTGAATAAGATGAAATTATAAAATCATATTTAATTTTATCTTTAAGTGTTGAAGGAGCAAATTCTTGCAAAGGAGCAGTTGCTTCTATAGAAGATTTTTCCTCTATCTTAGGTAAAGAGATATTTGAAAATTCTTTATCGGTTATATTCTCAAATAAAGGAATTTTTTGCTCACCCAGATTATATTCTGAGGATAATAACTTACCTTGAGGAGAAGCATCTTTTACAAGTTTATTTAAGCTTCGAAGAGTTTGATTTTTGGAAATTTTTTCGTTAGATAAACCTAAATAAATAAAATTTGCGGCTACGGCACGGGTTAGTGCTACATATAAAAGACGAGCGTCTTCTTGCATCGCTGCTTTATTGACGATTTCTTCGACCCCATCTAAGGAATAGCTTCTGATTTTATTATCTTTATCATAGTAAACGGCTGGGTCTTTGGAATTTTGTGTCTTTTTACCCCATAAAAAAGGCATAAAGACTATAGGAAATTCTAAGCCCTTAGATTTATGGATGGTATAGACTTTTATCTGACGGGTTTCTGATTCTAAGCGCTTTTGGGTTAGATCTGAAGCTCGATTTTGCTGAATATCGTCATCTACTAATTGTCTAAAATGTTGCATTTGTGCATTAGCTCCATGAATTTTGGCATGGAGGTCTTGGACAATTTCGGCAATGTGCAAATAATTAGTTAACTCGCGCTCGCCTCCTTTTAAGGATAAAAATCTTTTAAGTCCTTGATGCAGAGGGGCTTTAAACCATTTTAAAAATGCTGTTAAAAAGCCCCAACGCTCCCATAATTTATAACATTCTTGTAAAAGTCTGACTTCTTCTTCAATTACCTCATCTTGAAGACTTTGTATAAATTCTTGAGAATCTTGTTTTAAGAGGGCAGAACCTAGAAGCCTATAGATTTTATTGCGATTGAAGCAATCTAAGATGGCTTCCATGAGGTAGAAAATATTAGTTACCTCTTTTGATTTGGCTTCTTTTCCGGGTTCAATCCGAAGTACTTTACGGCG
>URKL01000044.1 GCA_900548485.1 uncultured Succinatimonas sp. | reverse complement strand
ATTCGGGGAACACTTCGGCGGGGAGGCGGCTGACAATCACGTTGCGTTCACGCGTATTGACGCGCAGATGGTCACCGGTATGCACGCCAATGAAATGGTTCTGCCCGTGATAGATATAATCGTCACCAACACCGATGTCGAAATAAAGAATGCTGATGGAATAAACTTTCTTGATTTCCTGGTAGCCCTCGCCAAGGGAGATATGCTCGGTGATAGCTTTGGCCACGCCGTAAAGGATACGCTCTAAGTAATGGATTTCACGTGTGTTCTGGATTTCGACAATGATAATTTCGCCTTTGCTGTTCAGCGCTTTGATATCGACGCGATTAAACTTATCGTCGGCGCTTTCCTGGTTGCCTTCGCTTTCGAGAATTTCCACGATTTTGATCTCTTCACCCAACATCACAGTCAGGAAACCGTCGAGCACATCAAAATTAGCCTTCTGGCGCAACAAACGCTTGATGGCCCAGTCGAACCGAATATACCGGTCTTGCAACTCTTTTCTTTCCTTCTCTTCCATGATTCTCAGATCTGATTCGTCCTTTTTCATAGTCAACGTTTTTTTTAGTTATTACTTAATCTACAAATGTACATATTATTAATGAAGGAGCAAGGAATTGGGGGAAAAGTTTCACTATTTCTTCCTTTTTCTTTGTTTATTGAAAACTAAGGCCTACTTTTGCCTCCATGTACACCTGCATGGCGTTGCGGGTCAATGCGTTTTATTAGATAAACGAGAAGCGTTTTTAAGATATTATCCTGTAGGTGAAACTTCGACACTTTCAGTACAATCGGATAATAGACAACAGAACGCTCGCGTTCCTTTCCTTGTTATATACACATGCACCAGCATGTACACATATACAAGCTAAAAGGGCGTGGGCTGTTGTTTATATCGGTTGTACGGGCAGTCGAAGGCCTCACTTACAGATATATCAACAGTTCCTACGCCTCTTTTATTTTGTATAACCTTCCACTCCGGGAATTGATGGAATCCAAATTTAGAGGGCCTATGACTTAATGAGAAACAACCAAAAGTGAAGAAACCCGTTTAGAGGTAACTGCAAGTTACCTGCCTGAACGAGTATAGGGAATTTTATTCAATACATTTTATTTAAATCAACAAAATATGAAAAGAAAGATACAATTATGTCTATTAGCCTTATTAGCTATTATGAGCGTTGGGTGGGCTGTTACAACAGCAACGCTTACATTAACCGTAGATGGAAGTAAAACAACAGACCCTGCCAATCGTATATATAAGACGTTACAAGAGGCTATCGTGGCGGCCAATGCTGCAACGGAAACAGATGTTACAATCAGCATTGCTGCCGCTAAGTCTAAGATGAATAATAAAGACGGAGCTTGCGAAACTAAGTAATTGATAGAGATAATTACTTTTACAAATAGTTTAATAGCAATAATCAAGGAAGCTAAGCTAATATCAGCCTACTTCTAAGTTAATTGAGCTGTTCTCGCTAAAGCAAAAAGATCCTGTTATAGACGTGGTGATTTTAAGATCAATTTCCCATATCAATGGTCTCAAAGACCGTGTCTACAGCTACTAAAATCTCAAAAGGCGGTTTCCAATCAAGTAAACTTGCTGTTTTTAAATTAATAGCTAAGGTTAAGGGGGCATTATAAAACTGAGAGATATCCTCAGGATTTTTTCCATTTAAAATTTGCATAACCACATCGGCTTCAAATTGACCAGATTCGACCATATCGTCTTCAGATAAAGCCATTAAACTCCCCTGTTTAACTTCATAAATACCGCTTTGAGAAAAAGTAGGTATTTTTTTATCAACTAAGGGTTTTATTTGTTTAAAAAAGCCTTTTAAATCAGCACCTGTACTTACAGTCAAATAAACTGCATCTACATTTTCCTTTGATAATTCTAAAATACAACGCGAATATTCTTGATGAGCAACAGAAGAGTTTTCTGTAGTAATATCTCCCTTACAAATCTTCAACTCAATATTATTCTCTTGGGCAAAGTTTTTTATTACATCAAAAGCCTGGGCGGTTTGATTTTCACTCTCATCATCAATCAATGTTCCTAGAGTTTTAAAATTAAAAATATTTTTAAACATATGCAATTCTGAAATATAACGACCTATTTCTTTTTGCACATGAACATTTTTGCGATTTGAAAACTCGCCTACAGATATGATACCAGCTGCTTCTGGATCTGAAGGTGTAATCACTAACACTGGAATATCTAAATTACCTTTAGCAAAATCAAGTCCAGCACTAGTACCAAAAGCCCATAGCATATCTATATCATCTTTATTTAAGACTCTTTGAGTTAGATCATCTAAAATTTTTTCGCGCTCTGAATTTTGCCAATTACCATTGTATAAACCATCTTCAACAAATTCTATGCAACCACCTTTTGACTCTTGTGCAAGTTTTTGATAATTATCTTCTTTATCAAATAAATAATCTAAAGGCAAAAGTTCACCTTTAATAAGATTTTGACTCTGGAGGGTTCTCACCATGTGTTTAAACACACGCTGAAAGTCAATATAGCTACCACCTTCGACAACAGCAACTTTATAAGTTTTTCCTAAAGGACAATTTTTTTGATCTTCAGAAGCTGTGGCTGTGCTTACTAAAGAGAAAAAGCCTAATGCTACAAAAAACGCTTTTAACATCGGTTGATTCCTATCGCCATTTAACCATTGTCATATTTTTCATAATATTTTATTTGCTAAAATAGAGCTACATTTATAAAAAATTCTTTTTTAATAGTTTACCTGTTAAAGTGTGTGCTTATGTGGTCATATAGCAAAATTTTTAATCCTAAAACTTTTATTTATGCTTCTATCCTCATCATAAGCGAATTAGTTCTCCTATTTTTAGCCCTCTCCTGTATTCAAAATTTTCAAAATAATTCTGTCCGCGATATGGTGGCGTTAGCTTCCCAAAAAACCGCTTTAAAATTTACTTTAATTGAAAAAATTGGCCGTGGAGTTAGTAGATACGGACAACTTGAACAGGAAATACACGATCTCTTAGAAAATTCACAAGCATCAGGAGCGGCAATAGTTACAATAAACGGCCGCATACTTTTAAATAAAAATACTGATATTTATAATTTTAATGCCGCTTTAATTGATGAAAATAACCTCTATCATAGTGAAAGTGATCCTGATTTAAACTATACCGCCACCCCTTACTATGATGCAGATCAAAACATTCAAGGTTATGTGCTAACTACAGTTAAACTAAAAAATAATGCACAAATGGAAAATTTTTTAGCAAATCTTACGCATAACTTTTTAATAACTCTTGCTATAAGCTTAATTCTCTTCATCATCTACAGTGCTTTTTTGTACGCAAAAGCGCATAAACCACTTTCAAGGGCAAGATCTTTTCTTATACCATTAATTATTATTCAACTTCTATCTATAACAGTCTTAGCCATACCTTCTGTCATTATGACAAAAGGATATATTTCATCTTTAGAGCTAAGTGCTGGCAAAGCTTTAAGTCAAGAATTAGCCCGTATCAATACCCTAGGCATCGAAATTGCAGAGATCCCCGATCTTGATAAAACAATAAACTCCTTTAAAAGTTCCATGCATAATATCGGCTCTATAAGTATCTATAACAAAGACAAACAGCTTTTAGCTGGAGATAATACCAATATTGGCACCATACAACCTATTTACAATCAACAAGACATCTATGGATATCTAAATATAGCTTTAGACAGAAATTCTTTATTCAATATATTTGTAAAATATGGCTTTGACATGCTTACCATGCTCTTAATTGCCACCTTGCTTGCCTATGAACTCTCTTATCTTTTAGATATTCTTTTTAAACACTATGAAAATAAAACAACATTACAATTATTTTCCCCAAAACTTGCACGACCTTTAGCTTATTTAGGAGTACTCTCTTTATATTTACCAATAAGTATTGTGCCCTTATATATAAAAATCATTCAAGAGCAAAGCCTATGGGGACTTCCTGAAAATATCTATATGAGTCTACCTGTCAGTATTGATATGGTGGCTATTTGTCTTGCTTCTTTAGCCATCATGATTCTAGGTAATAAAGTTAGTTGGAAACAGGTTTTATTTACTGGTATTTTTTTTCTAATAAGCGCTATGACCTTATCCTTTAGCGCTATCAATGCTTTAATGTTTCTCTTTAGTAGAGTTCTATATGGTTTAGGCTATAGTTGCTTTATCATCAGCGTCCAGCTTTTTGTTATCAATTTTACTCAGGTTCAAGAACGTGGTAAGACCTTTTCAAATCTCACCGCAGGCTTGTTTGCAGGCTCTTTATGCAGTTGCGCTTTAGGAGGAATTTGCGCTGATATTTTAGGATATAAAGCAGTATTTAAACTCTCAGCTTGTATGCTCTTTGCATATTTATGCCTTCTTATATATTTAAATCACACTTTTAAAGATCAAAAAACACAAATTAAAGCCTCAAAACCAAGTCTAAAAATCTCAGATTTATTTAGCTTTATATGTAAAAAAGAGATTTTTATGTTATTAGTCTTCCAAGTACTCCCTTATGGAGCTATTGCTATTGGCGTCTTTAACTATTTTCTACCAGTAATTCTCAATCAAAATGGTTTTGGTGCTTCAGCTATGGGGCAACTTAATCTCTTTTATACTGTGATAGTGATTTTTCTCTCACCTCTTTTTGGCAAGATTTTGGATAAGAGTTTACAAAAATATCGTTTATTAACTCTAGGCTTGTGTATTTCCGCCCTAGCTCCTCTTTGTTTTATTTTGCCCTACCCAATAATTGCCTGTGCTTTAGCAATGATTTGTCTTGGACTTAGCTCATCTATCAACGAAAGTGGCCAACCTGCATTTATATCCTCCTTACCACAAAGTGTGCATATAGGAGAAACTCAGGCTGTTTTAATCTTGGATTTATTTATCCGCATCGGCCAAATTTTAGGTCCAATATTAATTTCTGTAAGCATTTATGCTGCTGGTAATAATGCTTTTATCTATATAGCCATAGGTTGTATTCTAAGTTCTATTTTATTTATAAGCTCACAAAGGAAACAGTCATGATAAGTGATGCTATAAATAAACTTTTTCCCTATTTTGAAGACTATTTTCAAAGCTTTGGTAATCTAAGTCTATTAGAAATCCAACGGCATTTTAAAAGCTATCATCAAAATGCAAGTGAAGCCTTTATCAAAGCTTGTACTAAAGAAACAACGCGTCTTTATGGCAAAACTAATGCTCTTTTATTAGAAAAAGCTTTAGCCTCTGGAGGAGCCTGCTATTTTGCCAATCACGGAGGTTTTGAAAATCATCCCCAATTGATTGCCTCTACACTATCGGCCTGTAGCTATGAGTCCTTAGAAGGGGGACACATTCATCCTATATTTGCCTGTACAACAATTGGCTCACGAAGCCCTACCGTACCATCGGGTATGCTTTCAGGTCGCTTAGGAGCAAATTTTAAACGTTTAGAGAGTCAATTTTACTCAAGCAAATATAAAGATACCTTATTAAAAAATCTGCCTCTGCTTGATGTTCAATCTATAGATAAAGCGGTAAAACAAGCTAAAAACAAAGACTTTTTTAAAACAGAAATCGCAACCTTTGAAACAATAAAACCTCTGCTTTACGCTTATAAGGGACATAATATTTTAGATGTCGGTGCTTTATTTAATACTGCCGCTTATAGTGCTTTTTTACCTGACAATATCATAAGCCGAACTTTATTTTTAGATATCGACAAAATAGCTACTGAACTTTTAATTGAGGATTTACTTAATCCCAAAAGTTTCATCTCCATTATCATCAATAAACCTGAAGCCTTAAAAAAAATTTTACAATCCCTATGTGGAGTTGCCGGTTGCTGGAGCTCAGATCTCTTATTTAATGATTTATCCGATCCTAAAACCTGTACCGGTACTGTGCTTTTTTATGAATTAAGTAAAAAAGGACGCAAAATACCTTTAAAAATTGTGGAGAAAAATCAGAACCTATTTTTGTGTGGACAACAAGAAGTATTCAAACTTATTCCCGAGGTTTTATATCAAAAATTAAAGGATCAAAAGATTATTCCTTGTCTATATACCCTACAAACTAACTTAGCCTTTACCCATAATCTTGCGCTTACCGGAGGAATCTTTATGCGCACTTATTTTGAGGCTATGACAATAAAAAGTGTTGAAATTCTAAAAACTTATGGATATGACTATCAAAAACAATTAAATGTTCAACCTTTAATTATGGCCTCAAGTATGCCTCTGCCTTTTTTATATAGGGTAAATTCAACTGAGCTTATACACGATCCTTTAGCAAAGATAAATCAAGTTCATCCACTGGCACTTTTAGATCTTTTTTCTTTTAGAATCGAAAAAGAAGATCTTAAAAAACTCATGTCCGCAAAACTTAATGAATGTAAATATGCTACTGCATGTGATTTGCTTTTGGAATATGGCAATAAAGATATGATCTTAGAAAATCTTACAGAAATTACTGAAAACCGCAATAAGGGGCTTATGCTTAACTAAATAGGTTATATTTCTAAATTACGCCTCTTACAAGATTTAAGAAATATTGGCTCATATCATGAGATTTTTCTAATAATAAAGCACTGATATCAAAATAAGGTAGCACAAAAAATACAATTAACAGCGCACATAGACCTGACTTTATAGGCATAGATAAGATATATACATTCAATTGTGGCGCAAAACGGTTAATAATGCCTAAAGAAATATCTGTCATCAATGACACTAACATAAATGGTCCACACAGCAATAAAGCAGTAGTCATCAAACCATCCACGCCATCGGCAAAAAATAAGGCAATATTTGATGAAGAAAGTGATGGCATAAAATTAAAAACTGGCCACAAAATATAACTTTTATAAAAAAGCATTAAAAATGCAACAAAAGCGCCTGAGGCATAAAATAAAGTGAGCATAGATAAGAATAAAACCTCACCAAAAGGCGAGATTTCATCTCCAGTCATAATTTCAGACCCCTGAGCCTGTGAAGCACCACGCTGATTGTCAACAATAAAACCTGCTGACATAGTGGCCCAAAAGACAAAGCCTGTAATCATGGCCAACAACATACCTAAAATTGTCTCTTTTAGAGCTAAAAGCGCCAATACATTTATAGAGAAGGTATGTATTAAAGATTGCTCATCAATACAATAAACAAAATAAGGATGCAAAGGCATATAGAGAGCAATCGCTAACCCCATACGCATAGGCATGGTTACAGCCGGACCGAAAAAAGGAGCAAATGAAAGCATAGCTACGATCCTAGTTATACCTAGACCTACAGCTAAAATATGCGCAAGGATTACCTCATCTTGAGTAATTGCTGCTAACAACTCATTCATAAGCTTAACGTAGTCTCAATTAAAACAGAGATTACGACTTTATCTCCTTTAAATTTTAAAAATTATTGCAGTAAATAAAAACGGTCAAAAATAGCTTTACTAAATTCAAGTAGCTGGCCACTTATCCAAGATCCTGATAAAAATAAAGTAATTGATACAGCTATAAGCTTGATTCCAAAGGATAGAGTCTGCTCTTGCAATTGTGTAATTGCCTGGATCAAACTTAAGAGCACACCTATGACTGAGGCAACTAAAATAGGAGGTAAGGATAATAGCAGTATTAAATACATGCCTTGGCTTATAAGTTCGATTACAGCAGGTTGCATAGTAAGTCCTATTCATGTAAAACTTACAATTAAGTATATCAAATGTAGATACAACAATCTGCAAAACACTTCATAAGGATCAGTATATGTCAGTAAAAATTGAACAAGGCAACATAAACAGCCACAACGATTCTAAAGATATTCGCAGACATGAAAAAAATCCTGATCTCGAAGATTTAAAAAAATTTTCAGCCTTAATGGAAAAAGCATCTGATGAGCAAAAATCTAATGCTTTTGAAAAATCTAGTTCAGATTTATCTTCGATATTCTCTCAATTACTCTCAGGTAAAAATAGTACTGAAATCACTGATAATCCCAAAATTATCGATAATCAAGCGCTGAAAAATGATGAACTACAAAAACTTAGTGATAGTCTTGTCAGTCGTATCTTAGTTAGCGATAAAAATCTCTCAGGCGCAGAAGAAGTCAGATTACTCTTAAATGATAGTGCCATTTTAAAACAGACCGAAATCTCCATAAGACGAGATTTAAGCGGCATGTTATTTGTAGCAATTTCATCCTCAGATAACAATTCCTATCAAAAATTACTCAGTACTAAAGCTATTTTAGAAAAACAGCTAAATAACGTAGAAAAAAATGCAGTAAGAGTAGATATTGTTTATAATTCTGAACATAGCTCTGAAAATAATGCTTATGATTCAAAAACTTTTGAGGATAAGTAAGCTATGACAGCTTTAGAAAATTATCAACCGGTGCAATTTGAAAAACAAAATCTAGAAAAAGCATTACTTACCAATGTTATTTTAAGAGTTATTCCTAAACATGCACCTTTAGAACTACAAGCTTTTGGACATGCTTTTTTTGAAAACAAATTTACCTTAGGTCTAATGCTTGCAGGTATCCCTTTTCAATTAGAATTAGGCAATGATGAAATTTTACTTTCACATCCTTTACTCAAAAGCATTCCACCTGAGACTTTGCCTCAAGAAATTCTCTATGCAGCTATAGAACAAATTTTAGAACCCAAAATCTTGTCCTTATCAGAACTTCTAGACTCAAAAATTACTCTGATACCAGCAAATAAAGATTTCAAAGCAATATTTAGTTTAGACTTTATTTATAAAGATCAAGATTACACCCTCCCTCTAAGATTAAACTTTATAAGCATAGAAGCTCAAAAAAAGCTTCAAGAGCGTCTTTTAAATCTAAATCTCGCATCTAATGATTTAAATCTTTATGTGCGTTTAGGCTTTATAGCTGGTGAAATGTTCTTAAATGCAAGAGAGCTTAGCTCTCTTGAAAATGGCGATGTTCTCATTCCCAAAGAATTTTATCTAAAAGATAATAAACTTAAAGCAACCTTAGGTTTAAACGAGCTGTGCTTTGACCTTAAAGATTCACAAGCTATTTTAAATAGCTGTTCACAGAAAACTTCAATTTCTCATAAGGATGAAAATATGAGCGATTCTAACAATACCATCGATCCTAGTAGTATAGACTTTAAGGTAAGATTTGAACTTGATAATAAATTGATGATGCTTGATGAATTAAACGCCCTCAAAGCTGGTAGTGTCATTGCCATAGGTGCTAATGCTCAAAGCCCAGTGCAGGTTGTAGTTAATGATAAATGTATAGCCTCAGGAAAAATTGTCGACCTTGGTGGTACTTTAGGAATTCAAATCACCTCGCTTAAAGCTTAAAATCATGGACAACTCAATTACCGCTTTAAATCAAGTAAATCTCATTTTTTTAGTGGGATTTATGGGATTATTGCCATTTATGTTTACGATAGTCACCTCTTATTGCAAAATAATTGTCGTGACCTATCTTGTAAGAAATGCCTTAGGTGTACAGCAAGTACCTCCAACGATGGTGCTTACCGGTTTAGCCATCATCTTAACCATGTTTATCATGGCTCCAGTGGCTATGGCAACTTATGATCTTTTAGAAGTAGCGCCACCTCTTGAAAATTACTCCATTCAAAATATCATCAATCTTGTGACTAATATTTCAGGTCCTATGCATGAGTTTTTATTGAGTAATTGTGATCAAAGGGTACTCAATGCCTTTATCAATGCCTCCAATAGGATCTGGCCTGAGCAAATGCAAGGCATGGTTGATCATGACAGCCTTATCTATGTAATTCCATCCTTTGTGATTACCGAGCTTACTAAGGCTTTTCAGATAGGATTTTTACTCTATCTGCCCTTTATTGCCATCGATCTCATTATTTCTAATATTCTATTAGCTATGGGTATGATGATGGTCTCCCCAATGACCATCTCCCTCCCATTTAAGCTCATGCTTTTTGTCACTTTAGATGGTTGGTTAAAGCTTTCTGAAGGTTTGATGTATTCTTATACATATTCTTAAAAATACCTGAGCATAGCACTCAAATCTTTTGACTTCCTCCCCTTGTTAAAGCAAGGGGATTTATA
>URKL01000043.1 GCA_900548485.1 uncultured Succinatimonas sp. | reverse complement strand
CGGGGCAGAGGCTCGGTGCTGAACTCCACGGCGCTCATCCGCTTGTATAAACTAAGCATTTATAAACTTTATAGCGAGGATTTTCTTTAACTATACTTATGCTACTAAAAGCCTCTTTTAGATATTTATCATAAGGCAAATGACTATTAGCAACTAAGTACATTGCACCGCCTTGATTTAGATGTGCAGGTGCCTCTTGAATCATTCTTATAGTAGGAGCTGTAGTAGTTGCTATTCCGCGATGAAAAGGAGGATTTACAGCAATTAAATCAAAACTATCAAGCTCTTTTAACATATCAGCACTTTGATAATTAATTCCCTCAATATCGTTTAATTCGGCATTTTTTGAGCTTAAATATAAAGCTTGAGCACTTACATCTGAAGCTGTTACTTCTAAATGACCAAGGCGCTTTAAACATAAGCCAACGATGCCACAACCGCAACCTAAATCTAAAGCTCTATGGGTAATGTTAGCATCGCGAATCGCATATAGTAACATTGCCGTGCCCTCATCCAGGCGACCTTGAGAAAATACAGTAGGGTCTTGATAAAGTTTAAATTTAAAACCACAAGCTCCAACACTTATGGGCTCATCTTGTTGCCATTCTGGGAATGGCTGTTGATATTGAGCCATAAATAAAGTGCATTTACGTGCTAGATCGAGTTTAAAACTTTCGCCTGTGGGGTTTAATAAACTACCGGCGCTTTTTCCGCCACCGGCATTTTCGCCAGCTATATAAATTAAGCTGTTTGGTTCTAAATGAGCTTGTAAGTTAGACAAAAGCTTTAAAGTTAATTGCTTGTTTTTACCTAAAATCAATAGCAATGTATCAAACTTTTCTAATTTAGCGCTCTCTAGAGGAGCATAGCAGATATTTATGTGTTTATAATTTATGTTCTGCTCACAGCTTGAATCTAAAGTTTGCCCAAGAAGAGCTGCCATAGCTTGAGCTGTAATATAGTTATCTACAAGTACAGTTGCACTTTTAGTATAACGAGTGAGTTTTAATAATTGCTCATCTAAAATATCGCCACAAATTAACAAACGACGATCGGTAAAACGTTCTAAAGAGCGTTCTAAGAGCTCATAAATAGGAGAGCCGCTCATTTATAGCTCCTCATTTCGTTGTTTTAAAGATTTTGCTAGGTTTATATATTGTTCTAAGCTTAAGTTTTCAGCACGAGCTATAGGATCAATATTGAGTTCTTGCAGTTGTTCTTCTGTGAAGATTTTTCCTAAGGCATTACGTAAAGTTTTACGGCGAGCGCCAAAAGCGGCAGTAGTAATAGTATTTAAAGTTTCCGCTAAAGCACGGTCTTCTGCAGTTAACTTTTTAGGAATAAGCCTTACGACAGCAGATGTGACCTTCGGCGCAGGTCTGAAAGCCTGAGGTGGAACTACTAACATGGGGATAACATCAGCATAAAATTGTGTCATGACAGTTAATCTGCCATAGTCATGTCCACCAGGCCCTGCAGCTAAACGCTCAACTACTTCTTTTTGCAACATAAAGTGCATATCAATGATTCCTTCTTGTTTTAAAAGATGGAAAATGATGGGAGAAGTAATGTTATAGGGAAGGTTGCCAAAGACGCGTAGTTTACCTGCTCCTGGTAAGGAGGAAAAATCTATCTTTAAAGCATCTGCAGAGATCAAATTTAGGCCTTTTAAGAAGGGATCGTGACTTAAAATTTCAACTAAATCGCGATCAAGCTCGATAGCTGTTAATGCTTGAGCTCTCTCTAAAACAGGACGAGTTAAGGCTGCATGTCCAGGACCAATTTCAATTAAACTATCGCCTGGCTTAGGATTTATGGCATCAACAATTTGTCCTATGATATAGTCATCAACCAAAAAGTTTTGTCCAAAACGTTTGCGAGCCCGCATATGCGGTGAGGGCAGAGCCATTATTATCTCCTATTAAATGCCATTTTGATGGCTAAATCTACAGCAGTGAATAAAGAACCAGGATCTGCTATACCTTTTCCTGCAATATCCATAGCAGTACCGTGATCTACAGAGGTTCTGATATAAGGAAGACCTAAAGTGGTGTTGTAACCATGGTCAAAGCCTATATATTTTAATACTGGTAATCCTTGATCGTGATACATGGTTAAAAAGGCATCAGCGCGATCAAGATTATCTCTGTTAAAAATAGTATCAGCGGGGAAAGGACCTTCAATATCTAAGCCTTGTTGGCGTAGTTTTTCAAAAGTTGGAATGATAGTTTCTATTTCTTCTAACCCCAAATGACCGTTTTCTCCGGCATGAGGATTAAGACCACAAGCTAAGATCTTTGGGTTTTTACAGCCAAATTTTGTTTTAAGATCGTGATTTAATACAAGACAAATTTCCTCAAGATGCTCTTTGGTAATTGCTTTACTTACACAATTTAAAGGTAAATGAGTTGTTACTAAAGCGACATTTAGCTCTTTACAACCTAAGAGCATGACTACGGTTTTGGTATGGGTATGTTGCTGAAGATATTCAGTATGTCCTGTAAAGTCAAGGCCACAATCGGCAATTACAGCTTTGCTAATAGGTCCTGTAATCATGCCTAAAAATTCTCCTGACATAGATTTATCAGAAGCGATATCTAAGCATTTTAAGATATAAGGAGCATTATGTTTATCAAGAACACCTGCAATAGCAGGTACACTTAAATCTACATTTAAAATGCATAATGTTCCTTTTTTAGATGGAGATTCATCTTGTGGGTCATAATCTATAAGTTTTATCTTATGTCCATCAGGATAGATACTCAAACGGTCTTGTATAAGTTGTTTTGAACATATAAGTACTAATTTAGCATCATAGTCTTTTTGTGCTAAATGATACATTAGTTCAGGACCAACTCCGGCGCCTTCACCTGGGGTAACAGCTAAACGGATCATCTTTGCTCCTGATTTAAATTAACGCCGTGATTTAAAAGTTCAGGATCTAAAACATGAATATAAGCACTTGCTCTTAATTCACGTTCCCAACTTCTAGCAGCTTGAGCAAATTCGCGTTCATAGATAATGCTTCTTGCGCGGTCACGGAAAGCTTCATCTGAATTATTGTCAATTTTTATATCTTTAAGATAGATTAAGTGCCAACCAAAAGATGATTTTATAGGTTCTGAAATTTGTCCTTTTTTCAATGAAACCATACCCCGAGCAAAATTAGGATCATATCTTTCAGGTACAGAATAACCTAAATTACCACCATCAATAGCAGAACCAGGATCTTGAGAATATTGTTTGGCAGCCTGAGCAAAGCTTAGTTTGTTATTTAAGATATCATCACGAATTTGCTTAAGTTGAGCTTGTGCTGCTTCATCTGAAAAGATGATGGAGGTTTTAAGCAAAATATGGGCAGCATCATAAGTGCGAATGGGGGCAATGGCATTATGATTGATGTCGTAAACCTTAAAGATATGTAGACCAGATGGAGATCTAAAAGGTCCAATTACATCACCAGGTTTTGATTTTACTAAAGCTGGTACAAATGGGAGTGGGATTTGGCTTTCAGCTAAATAGCCCATATCACCATTACCTTCAGCAGGATATTTAGCTAGAGCTTCATTAAAACTCATGCCTTTGCGAAGTTTTGTAATTAAAGAGCGAGCTTCATTTTGAGAGCCACGATATTCAGATTCTGAGGGATTTAAAGATAACGGTATAATAATTTGCGCAATATGATATTGAGGTTCAACACTACCACGATCTTTAAGGTTTTTAGCTAAATTATCAACTTCAGCTTGTGAGACATGAATACGACTTCTAACACGAGAGCTTCTTAATTCGTTGATAATAAATTCATTTTTGAAATTCTCGCGCTGTTGTGCTTCTGAGGCTGAAGGGCCAAAGCTTTTTAGAATTTCTGCAACTGAAGCATTATTGCGCTCAGCTGTTTGAGCTAAAGCTTGATCTACCTGCATATCATTTAGATCATAGCCTTGTTGTTCGGCCATCTGTAATAATATGGCTTTAGTGATCAGATTTTCTAAAGCTTGAGAACGAGCTGCAACCTTATCAAGGTTAATATTTCTAGCTTTAGAAATTTGCTCAACTCTTCTTTGCTCAGCATTAAGCTCGCTTTCTAAGATAATACCACTATTGACTACAGCTGCGGTACTATCAAGTTTTACTTCAGCGGCATTAACCTCTGTGATAATTAAAGGATCGTGTAACATCAAACCTAGCAAGGCTAAGCAGGAGAGTTTGCAGGTTAAATTTGAAAATCTCATAACAACGGTTCCTATTTCTAACGGTTGAGATTAACCGGATCTGTTGAAGGTATAAAGTGAGTATTGGTAGTCGAAGGATTTTCGATACCATGTACATTGAGCTGGTAAAAGCCTTTTAGCTCAAATTGTAATCCTAATACTTTATCGGCGTCATGGCGGTAATTGTTCCAATCCATTTGCATATAGTCTTCGTACACCAAAGTAACAGCAAAACAACAATCTTGATAACGTAGTGCGAACTTTTTATCAATATTGTAGTTTTGTTCAGTATCGTAATACATTGCTGAGACGAATTTAATTTTATTTGTAAGAGGAATTGCTAGTTCACCACCAATCTGATTTAAATCGCGAGATTTGTCATTTTGACCAATTTCTACATTTCCATTACGCACAAAACGATGTGAAATTCCAGCTAAGAAGCCATCATTTTCATAACGTAAGAGTGAACGCATAGCGTCGATTTTATTATCCTCAGTATCATAGGTTCCTGAGGTATGGAATTTTATGTTTTCAAGTAATTGAGCATCGAGATTAAAGGCAAATTTAGATCTTGAGTAGTCGTTTACTTTGTCGCGACTATTTAAGCTTACCTTATTAGGTTCAAAACTGTAGGCTTGAGCTAAACCTAAACGTAAAATTTCACGATCATGAGCATCCAAAATTCTTGAGGTTACGCCAAAACTTAAAGTATTGAGGTTAGCTATACGATCAATACCGGCAAAACGCTTATATGAAAATAGGGTATAAAAGTCATCTAAGCGATCAGTAGTATCATAAAGGGCAATATCATTTTGATTTCGATAAGGAATATATTGATATTTAATTTCAGGCTCTAAAGTTTGAGTATGATTCATATCAATAATTTTGCGCTCAAAAGTAGTCTTGCCACGTAATTCTAAAAGATAGAGGAAACGGTCACGATCTCTTATCTCTGAGTTATAACCTAGATAATCATGATAATAGCTAGGCAAATTATTTAGGTCATCTTGGTCGTAATGGGTATAAAAGATTCTCGCTCCAGCATCTAAAGTAGTTCCACGCTGATCAAATATATGATATTTGATATTAGGCTCTATATGGGAACGAATGGTTCTTAAAGTCTTAAAGTCATTTATTTCATCTTGTTCAAAACGACTAAATTCACCATCAATGCCAAAGAGCATATTGTTATAGGTATCAGCAAAGCTTCCTTTTATTTGTGGCATTAGTGCAAAAGGCGCGACAACTCTAGCACGAGGATCAATTAAAGATTGATACTTACGTACTTCAGCTACAATATCAAGATTTTCAATATTATAGGTAGAAGATAAGGATTTAACTAAATGATCGTCAGTAACGGCGGCATTATCGTTGACAATATCGTTGATGTAATCATAGTCATTAGGTCTAACTCTTGAATAATCAAATTTAATATTCAGGTCTTGATCTAAGAACCACATATTTTGTTTTATATTTAAAAACCAACGTCTTTGATTACTAGGTGCGGTACTCGAATCAAAATCACGGTTATGATCTAAGGAAGACATTTCATAATCAGTAGTCGTCCATGATGGATCAGATGGTAAATAAGTGAAATTTACCTCACCTAAGACATTTTCAAAGGGCATATAGCGAAATTGATTATCAAATTTCCAATGATGTTCGCCAGCCCATGCCGGAGTAAAGGTCCAATCGTAATTTGGTGCTAAATTAAAGTAGATGGGTAAAGCAAAATTAAAACCATCAGATCCAAAAGATAATTCTGGATATAAAATACCGCTTTGACGTTCTGAGGTTATAGGAAAACGAGCGTAGGGTAGATAGGCTACAGGTACAGGTCCTAACCAAACTGTATTATGCCATGATTCACCAAAGGGTTCGTCTTTATCAATTAAAACTTCAGAAGCACTAAAATGCCAAATAGTTTCATCAATTGGGCAAGAGGTTATAGAGGCTCCTTGCAAATATTGAGAATTTTCTTTTTTGTTTATTTTCTGTTCTGCAGCTTGAGCGCGGATATAAGAACCATTTAGCTGGAAATTAGTATTTTGAAGCTCTAAAGTTTGTTCGTTTAGATCTGCCTTAATAGGATCTTTGGTGGTTACTGTATACTCTGGAGTTTTAACAGTTGTGTCACCTTCAATATTAAATTTTTGGGTTTTACCAATATATTGGACAGAATCAGAATTTATAACATTATCTGCTTGAGCGATAACGACATTACCACTGTAGATGAGATCGTCATTTCGGTTTTCAAGATCTCCTGTAAGTTTGTCGCTTTCTACTGTAATCGGTGTAGTATCAGGATCAAATTTTGTTGGTTCTGAATACGAAGGAACCCCATAATAACAATCAAGATCATCGATGGTAAGACCGTGATTAGGTGCTCCTTGCCATTTATGATTTTTTTGCAAAGCCAAAAGTCTAAAAGGGAAAGTAGAGCTATCAGCTAAATGTTGATTGTTTAAATAAAGCTGTGAGCCTTGGGTATTCATGATCCTTAAAAAACGATTGGTGAAGCTCTCTACATCTATTAAAGCTTGGTTGCTAGTTTTTTTTACAGTACTAGTAGAAATATTATATGGGATTGTATCAGCAGAGGCATAAGCTACTCTGATAGAGAGGGCAGCGGCCACTGCCGAGGCTAAAACCGCTGGATAAAAATGTTTATTCCTTGTGATCATCAAGGCTTATTCCTAATTTTTAGTTGCTAGGTATATGCCGTTTGGGCAAGTTAGGATCGTCTAAAAGTTCAGCGTCCTCATCTTCATTAACAGGGCGTCCTTTGATGATACGTTCCTCAGAAGCCCAAGCTCCTAAATCTAATAGTTTGCATTTTTCTGAACAAAATGGTCGGTAGGGATTATGACTATCATAAACTGTAGGTTTACCACATTGAGGGCAACGACAATAAACGGTTTGCTCTTTGTTTTCATGTAAACCTGAGGTAATTTCGTCATAAGTGCCCTGAGGCAATAAATCTTTTAAACTCATTGCAAGGTACTCTTTATATAAGCAATTTTAAAATCAATATCACCAACCGGGGCGCCTTTATTATATGGTAAAAAACGCACATTGATTCTTGATTGAAATCCTGAAACTACAGGATAACCGGTAATATCATCAGCATATTGAATGCTAATTAAATCACATGAATCAGCATTTTCCTGTAAAAATCCTAATTTTGCAGTACGGTCTTGAAATTCTGCGCATATACGCCAAAGGTAGAGTACTGTTAAAGTCGGAATACGTAAACAGTCAAGTTCATGCAACCATTTTTGGATAGTTAGAAGTTTTTCTTCTGTTTTTTGTTTTATCCAAAATTCAAACAAAGGTGTATCAAAAGAATTGATGCCACTTGGGGTAAAAAAACGAGGTTTAATACTTTCTAAAAGAGGATCGTCTTTTAATACAGTCCTTTGTCTTGTGAATTTATCTAATTCAATGCGTGCATTATTGATCTGCTTTCTTAAATTTATGACAGCTTCAGTATTACATTCAGGAAGTTTTTGCCATTGCATTAGTTTTGAATCGCAACGCTCTAAATCTTTTAGAAGTTCTATTTTAATTGAGCTTGATCCATCGACTAAATCAATAAAGTCAACAATAGCGCGGATTAAATACATTACCTGAGGTATTGAATTTAAGTCGCAACATTCCTCAACTCGCTTAAAAATATTTTCAAACTTAAGATAAGTTCGAGCTTTAGGGCTGAGGGGAAAATCGAAATTATACATGACGTTAGATGATTAACTCTGTTTGGCCAGATTCAGATATTTTTCATGTAATTTTATCACGGTCTGACGCATTTTCTCTATGGACATAGTATCTGATTCAATTAAATCATGAGCTTTTTGTCTGCGCTCATCTCGATTCACCTGGCTTTTTAGCATAGCTATAGCTGTATTGGTATCGATATTGTCGCGAGAAGTTAATCTTTGTAATTGTACTTCTTCACTTGCGTCACAAACTAAGATGCGGTCACAAAGGTATTCTAATTTATGTTCAAATAAAAGCGGTACTACAAAAACAACATATGGATAGTTTTGCTGAAGGTAAAGTTCTTGTAATCTATTGATAATTGCTGGATGTAAAATTTCATTAAGCTTTTTTAAAGCAGTACCGGTTTTATCATTGAATACTATCATGCGTAAGGTACGACGATTTAAACTACCATCAGCATTTAAAATATCTTTACTAAATACCTTTGTTAAATCAGACAGAGCTTGCGAATTAGGCATAGTTACCTCGCGTGAGATAATATCAGTATCGATAACAGGCACTCCTAATTCTTTAAAAGTATCAGAAATTACAGTTTTACCGCAGGCAATGCCACCAGTTAAACCTATTCTTAAAGCTCTGACCATAAAAAACATCCTTTTTTATTTTCGTTATTCTTATTGATTATAATAGGACAAAAACAATTATTATCTGCTAAGTGTAAGTCAGTTATGTGCACAAAATTTAGCAAAACAGGCTAAAATTAAAAAAATATTTAATGGAACAATAAATTGAAGACATTTGCAATTATGTCCGCTGTTGCGGCAATTTTTTTAAGCGCTTGTTCATCATCAGGTGATGATCTAAACGTAGACAATAATCATGCCCTATATCTTAGGGGCGAGATGAATGATTATGCTGTATCTGAAACCTATAGATTGCGTGAGCATAAGGATGGTTTATGTACGCAGGCTACTTTACGCTCAGATTGGGCTCCATATAAGTTTAAATTTGCAGATGCTTCTTGGAGCTCTGGCTATAATTATGGGTATTTTAATCCCCCGGGAGCTTTAAGATTACACTCTGCCCCTCAAAAGTTAAATCCCAAATCACGTTTTGAAGAGTTATCATTTTATCCTGAAAAAGATGGCATTTATCGTTTTTGTTTGCTAAAGAAAGATGATGGATTTTATGCCAGTGTAGTTTTAGAAAAAAATAGTGAAATTAAGCCTTTGCTTGAAGAGATCAAAGAGGCCATAGCAAGGTAAGATGCATAAAAGCCGAGAACTTTCGTTAAAGCTTTTTTCTGATTATTTATTATTGGAAAAAGGCTTAGCTCAGTTAAGTATCCGTGCATATGTATCGGATGTCACGATGTTTTTCAATTATTTAGAACGTGAAAATCGTCCGGATCCTTTCTGTGTTGGAGATATAGAGGCTTATTTACGCGATGGGGATAACAATGAGGCAAGTTCTGCTGCAAGATTTTTGTGCTCATTGCGCTGTTTTTGTGGTTTTTTATTATTAGAGCATCTTATTACTGAAGATCCTACTTTAAGAATCGAAAATCCAAAAATTTTAAGGCACCTTCCTACATCTATGTCTGAGGATTGTGTTGAGGCTTTTTTAGAAGCTCCTGATATTAGTAACCATACAGGTTTGCGTGATAAAGCTATGTTAGAGACTTTATATGCAACCGGTTTACGGGTAAGCGAGCTTGTAAATCTTACTTTTGAGAATTTAAATCTTATTGATGGTTTTGTAATTGTTCATGGAAAGGGCGGAAAAGATCGTTTAGTACCATTAGGACAAAATGCATGTTATTGGTTAGCTACTTATATTTGCGATAAAAGATCTGAGCGCGATCCGAAGCAAAGTTGTCATTTTGTTTTTTTATCAGGCAAAGGGCTTAATGGTATGAGTAGAATTGCTTTTTGGTATCGCATAAAAGTCTATGCTAAAGCTTTAGGCATAGTCTCTGATGTTTCTCCACATACTTTTAGACATGCTTTTGCTACGCATCTTTTAAATCATGATGCAGATTTACGAACTGTTCAGATGTTATTAGGACATTCAAGTTTAACTACAACGCAGATTTATACACATGTTGCGACACAGCGTATTCATGAAGTCTATGATAAAGCCCATCCTCGCAATAAATAAAATTAAGTTTAAGGCTGTAGTGTGCCGATTAGAAAAATGAAATTTTTCTAATCCGGTGTGTTCTGCTGTT